>CAMVNL010000254.1 GCA_947168785.1 uncultured Clostridia bacterium
TTTTGAAGGCAGCACCGAAAAAGAAGAGGACCTGACCCGTCTGCTGGAAGACGCGCACCACGTGGTGCTGCTGGCGGATGAAACGGCGGCCCCGGATGAGGCGGATATCCTCAGCCTGCTGCGCTATATCAAAGTTTCGGATATCAAGCGGCGCAGCGGACGACATTTTTCCATCACCGTTGAGCTGCGCAGCGAAAAGAATCTGCAGCTGGCGGAGGTCGGCGAAGAGGCGGACCTGATCGTGGCGCCGCACATCGTATCCATGTTCCTCGCCCAGCTGGCGGAACAGCCGCAGCTGGTGAGCGTTTTCAAAGAACTGCTCTCCAACGAGGGGAGCGAGATCCACCTGAAGCCCGCCGACGGGGCAACGGACGGCCGCTATGCCAGTTGGGGCGAATTGCGTGCGGCCATGCAGAAGCGCAGAATGATCCTGCTGGGCTATACCGCAGCCGGAACAACCGTGCTGAACCCCGCCCCGGAGGCGCCCCTCTCAGGTATGACGGCCGACAAGCTGGTGGTCATCAGTGAACGGTAAAAAAAGTGCTTTGCGGATGATTGAGCGCCGATATCAGCAACCTGGGGTTTGTCGAGTTAACGATGATTGCAGCGCGGCGCCGTGCTCCGTTGCAGCACCATTTCGATGGTATTGCGTTCTGACAGCGGCGCGGCGCCTCAGCGCCGCTCATGAAGTAAACAACCTTTTTTGCGATATGCCAAGACGCAGCAACGCCCCCTTGCCGATCCGGCAAAGGGGCGTTGGTTGTTATCCGGCCAAACGTCAGACAAGCTCTTCCAGATGGACCGAAGCGCGCAGGATCATCCGCGCGTCGTCAGAGCCGATCTGGCCGTCGCGGTTCACGTCCGCGGCGATAAAGGCGGCGCTGCCCTCCTCACAGGGCTCCAGATTGACGGAGATCCGCAGCGCCAGGCGCGCGTCGCCGGCGGTGACGGAGCCGTCGCCGTCCACGTCGCCGGGGATGATGACCCCGGACATGACCACCGTCGCCACGGTTTTCTGCGTCAGCTGCGTGCCCGCCAGACGGAAGGTGAGCGTTTCCTTTCCGGTCATCCGGCCGAAGACGGTGACCGTCGCCTGTCCGTTCTCATCCAGCGTGATCTCCTCCTCGGGCAGCGTGAGCAGGTTGCCGTCGCAGGAGACGGAGACCGTTCTTCCGGCGGCGTTATCGGCGGAAAGGCTGATTTCTGCGGTTTCACCGTAGGGAACCGCGACCGCGTCGGTGGCGGTAAAGACCGTCGGCTCCTCCTCCAGCATGAAATCGGCGGAATAATCGGCCTCCATGGGGATGCCGGCATAGTTCTTCGCGCCGGAGACGGTCACGATCAGCATCTCGCCGAAGGGAACGTCCGGGGTGAAGAGGAAGGATTTTGCATAATAAACGCCGCTGCCCTTCGCGGTTTCTTCCGCGTCGATGGGGGTGATCTTGCCGGGGCAGCCGACGAAAACGACGCCTTCTTCATTCACGGAATCGATCTCCATATACTGGCTGAAGACGATCTCCGCGCCGCGCTCATAGATGTTGAGGCTTTCCACCACCGGGGCCTGCGTGGTGACCATGGGCAGGAAGACCTGATCCGGCGCGGGCGGTACGGTCATCCATTCGGTGGCCGCCGTCTCATAGCCGTCCTTCATCAGGCGGATCTGCCAGGAGCCCTTTGTCACCGCCCAGGAGAACGCGCCGTCCGGCAGGGTGACAACGGGGTTGCTCTGCTCGGTGGAGGCCGCGTTCCAAAGCAGCTCGCGCCCGGCTTCATCCTTGTAATACACCGCGGCGGTGACGCCCTCCAGCTTGTTGGAGCGGACCGCCTCATAGGCGAATCCGGCGGGGTCGATCAGAAAGTTGATTTTCACGGAAACGCCGGCGTCAAAGTCGTTGCCCTCCGTATCCACACCGGCGACGGAAAGCGTGCCGGGGATATATTGATGGTTTGTGCTGTTGAAGTAGCCGTCGCCCAGCCAGCAGTCGGCGGTCGCGTCATAGTGCAGCGCGATCTTTCTGACGTCCTCATTCTTCGTGCTGACCACGTACAGGCGGTCGATCGTGTCGCTGTTTTCCACCTTCACACAGAAGGACAGGGGCTTGTCCTCAGACAGGGTCACGATGTTTTTCACCGCGTTCAGATCGTCGGCTGTCACCGTCACCGTATAGAAATTGTGTTCCAGCGTCAGGCTGCGGAAAGAGGGCGCCGTCTCGCTGTAAAGCACGGTCAGTTCGCGGGTCAGGGTCTTTCCGGCGGCCTCGGCGGTCGCCTTGATCACGACGGAATCGCCGTCGTTCACTTCACCCAGCGGCAGAACGGCGTTCCATTTGCCGTCGGCGGCGGCTTTCACCGTCACCGTCTCTTCCGCATCGTTCACCGCGCAGACGACGCTGCCGCCCGGCACGGTAAAGCCGCAGACGTCAACCGTGGGGACGCAGACGACCGTGGTGCCCGTCAGGGTCAGCTTTGCGGCCGCGGGCGCGGAAAATGCCCGGTTGTTATCCGCCGCCCACTGCTGCGCGGCGGAATCTGCCTCGCCATAGACGACGGCCTGAGCGGGAAACGCGTTCTCGCCGATCTCCGTCAAAGCGGCGGGCACGGCGATAGCGGAAACCCATTGACAGTCTTTGAAAGCGTCCTTGCCGACGGAGGTCAGCGTCTCCGGCAGGGGCAGGTCGGCGATGGCGGTATTGCCGGCGAACGCGGCGTCGCCCACGGAAACGACGCCGTCGGGCAGCGCCAGCTCCGTCAGGGCACAGCCGGAAAAGGCCTCGTCGCCGATGGTTTCAAGCCCCTCGGGCAGGGTAAGAGATGCAAGCGAAGTACAGCCGGAAAACGCGCCGTTTTCAACGGCGGTATAGCCCTCCGGTACCTCAATGGCCTTCAGCGAGGAACAGCCGAGGAACTGTTCTTCCGCCACGGCGGAAGCGCCGGCGCTCAGCGTTGCGGTCTGAATGCCGGTGCAGTTGGAAAAGGCCCGGCGGCCGACGGAAGTCACGCTGTCCGGCAGGCGGATCTCTTTCAGCGAAGTGCAGTCAAAGAAGGCCGCGTTGCCCACAGTGGTCAGCGTTTCCGGCAGGTCGGCCTCCGTCAAGGAGGTGCAGCCGGAAAAGGCGGAACCGCCGATGGTTTCCAGCGAATGAGGGAACAGGATCAAAGGCAGCGATACGCAGCCGCAGAAGGTATAGCTTTCAATGGCGGTCACCGGCTCCGGCAGGTTCACGGCGGTGAGGGAGGCGCAGCCGTAAAAGGCGCCTGCGCCGATCGTTTCAACGACTTCCGGCAGGGTCAGCGCCTTCAGCGCGGTGCAGCCGCAAAAGGCGTACCGGCCCACGGAAGTCAGCGACTCAGGCAAGGTGACCGCCTCCAGCGCCATGCAGCCGTAAAAAGCGTAGTTGCCGAGGGTGGTAACGCCCTCCTCCACGACCAGAGTCGTCACGGAGGCGTTCTGGTACCAGGGGGAGCCGTTCCAGAGGTAATCCTTCATGGCGCCGGTCCCGCCGAGGGTGAGAACGCCGTCGGCGTCCAGCGTCCACGTGACGTTGTCGCCCTGATCGCCGCACTCGCCCGACGCGACGGTTTCGCCCGCCGCCAGCGTGAAGGGCAGCATGCCGAAGACCAGCATCACAGATAACAGCACGGATAATACTTTTTTCATAGGTCGTTCCTTTCGAGATTTCGCAGTCGCTTTATTTAGACAGTTTCTCCTCCACCAGCGCGCAGACGGTGAGGATCATGATGACGACGAGAATAAAGAGCGTGACGGAATAGGCGACGCTCAATTGCAGGTAATCCACCGTGACGGCGTTGCCCAGCAGCGCCCCCAGCATGGCGTTGTCACCGGCTTTGTTGCCGAGGATCGTGGACAGATTGATGGCGCCGGACACGAAGGGCTTGGCAAAGCCGTTGAAGCAGGCGTTCATGATCAGGGCCGAAATGAAGGCCCCGACGGAGAGGCACAGCGGGACGACATGCTTGCTCATGACGGCGCTGAGCACCGTGAACACCAGCACCAGCAGCACCAGCAGCGCGAAGAACACCAGCGCGGCGATCAGGAATTTATCCACTGCGTATTCCTTCGTCAGCTTGTTTTTGAAATCATCGCCCAGATTGTCAAAGACGCTTTTCCACGCCTGCAGCGACGAGGTATCGCCCTGCGACAGCTTGACGATATCCTTGATGCTGGTATATTCGCCGAGGCCCAGCGTGCTGGTCAAAAGGTTGGTTTTCGTGCCGGAGGAATTGCCGGTGAGCGCGCCCAGCAGTCCGCTGGACACCATCGCCCGGATCAGCGGCAGGAAGTACAGCACGGGAAAGATGGCGATGGAAAGAAGGGG
>CAMVNL010000255.1 GCA_947168785.1 uncultured Clostridia bacterium
TCATCCGTTGCAGGAACGCTTCATTGCCGCAGAGCACGTATCCGAGCCGCACGCCTGCCATGGCGTAGCTTTTTGTAAACGCCCGCAGCACGGTGAGGTTGGGATATGCAGAAATCAGACGTGGGATCGCGTATTTGTCCGGCGTTTCCGTCAGGTCAAGGAACGTGAGGTCCAGCAGTACGTGCGTTCCCGTTTCCGCCAGTCGCCGGATGATATCGCCTTTGACGGTGATTCCGGTGGGGTTGTTGGGGGAACAGAGGAAGACCGCGCCATATCGTGTCATGTCTGTTTGAAGTAACTCCTCCGTCACGCGGAAGTCGTCCGATTGTTTCAACACGTAATGGTCCGCTTTGATCCCGGCGGCGGTCAGCGCCGTTTCGTACTCGCAGAAGGTGGGCGAAACAATCAGCGCGGGCTTTTCCTTCGGCAAGGCATAAGCGAAAGCGTAAATCAGCTCCGCCGCGCCGTTGCCGCAGAGGATCGTCTGCGCCGGAACCCTTTCCACAGACGCAATTCCGTCCCGGAGCGCGGTGCAATAAGGATCGGGATAGGCCGCGCAGGTTTCCGCCGCTTTTTGCAGCGCGTCAACCACAGTCGGCGGCGTACCCGCCGGGTTCAGGTTGGCTGAAAAATCCAGCCGTACCCGGTTTGTGTAGATATCCCCGCCGTGGGGGCTTTTTTTGTTTATCAACATAACAATATGACCACCTCGCGCAGCAGGATTCCCAGCAGCAGCATCACGGCCGACGCTGCGTACATCATGTTGCCCGCCCGCATAATATCCTTTGGCTCGATCTCTTTGAGGGGATCGCCGATATATTCCTTTTTATGGACCACGCCGCCGTAAACCGCGTCGCCCGCAAGGCGCACCCGCAGCGCGCCCGCGCAGGTGGATTCCGTCTGGGCGGAGTTGGGGCTGGCGTGCTTATAACGGTCCCTGCGAAAGATCTTCCATGCGTTTTTGATATCGAGACTGCACAGAGGGCACACAATAATCATCAGCAAGGCCGAAAGCCGCGCGGGAATAAAGTTTACAACATCGTCAGTTTTTGCTGCCGCCCTGCCGAAATACAGATATTTTTCGTTCTTGTAGCCCAGCATGGAATCCATGGTGTTGATGGATTTGTAGAAAAATCCGCCAACAGCGCCGAACAGGAACATCCAGAACAGGGGCGCGATCACGCCGTCGGAGCCGTTTTCCGCCACTGTCTCCACCGCGGCGCGGCAGATGCCCTTGTCGTCCAGTATGTCGGTATCGCGGCCAACAATGAAGGAAACGGCGGTCCTCGCCCCTTCCACGTCGCCGTTTTCCAGCGCGCGTTCCACTTTTTTCGCTTCCCTGACCAGCTGACGGGCGGCCAACAGCTGCCCGCACATGACGCTGTTCAGCGCGAAATACGCCAAAGGATGCAGACGCCACGCGCACCACAGCAGCAAAGCCGGAGGAACGACGGAAAGCAGAATGACAAGCACGACTGTCAGCGCCCCTCTGGAAACGTCCTTGGGGTTGGAATTGCCTCGACGCAGCTTATTATCAAAAAAAGAGATCCATTTCCCGATGCCCATGACAGGATGGGGGATTTTATAGGGGTCGCCGATGAGACAATCCAGCAGAAAGCCCACTGCGATGGATACGGTCTGCCAGATCAGCAGGTCAGTCATGGTTTTCCCCTCCTCGCAGCGTAAAGATCCAGACCGGATTCTGGGCGGCGGTCAGGTGATAACGTCCCATCTTCTGCGTTTTTGTGACGCCGACCTGCACCGCATCCATGAGCCGCAGCGGCATTGCATGACAATATTCCAGTACTTCGGTCTGTGTTTCCAGCGTAACGGTATTGACGACGATCACTGCTTCGGGATTTTTTTGCAGGATCAACGATATAATCTCTTTCAGATTGCCGCCGCTGCCGCCGATAAACGCGTGGGTCGGCGTGGGCAGGTCCGTCAGCGCTTCGGGCGCCGCGCCTTCCACCACGGTAAGGTTGTCGGTTTTGAACCGGACGGCGTTCTCCCGGATAAGCTTGACGCCTTCGGGGTTCTTTTCCACCGCGAAAACGGTTCCGTCGTATGCGGCAAGGGCGCATTCCACCGAAACGCTGCCGGTGCCCGCGCCGATATCCCACACCACGGAATTGCTGTCAAGGGACAGCTTTGCCATGGATACCGCCCTGATCTCCGCCTTGGTCATGGGAACATTGCCTCTGAGGAACTCCCCGTCCGGAATACCGGACCGCAGACCCTTTTCGGGGTAGGGATTTTCAATATACACGACGGAAAGCGGATCGAACGTCCGGTTTTTCAGCTCCTCCGCCGTGCCACGGGCGACGGACTCTTCGGGGTAGGAAAGGCGCTCTCCCACGGCGCAGAAAAGCCCGCCCATGCCGTAGGCGCATAAGGTTTCACAGATTTTTTCAGGGGTGTTTTCCCCGTCGGTCAGCACGAAGGTCTTTTCATTCCTTGCCGCCGTGCGGATCAGGTTGCCGTTTCTGCCGTGGAGGCTCAGGAAGGCGGCGTCTTCCCAGCTCACGCCCAGCTTTGCCGCCAGCAGCACCGGAGAGGCGATGCCCGGTATCACGGTCACGTTGTGCTCCTCTCGCAGTGTTTCCAGCAGCTTTTTCGTCCCGCTGAAAAAGCCCGTATCGCCCCGCATCACAACGACGGCACGGCGAACAGAAGGATGGCTTTGGAGCACTTTCTTTACCTTATGCGGCAGATATTCCGGGAAGCAGGGCTTGTTGACCGAAAGCGCTTCCATCACGCTTTTCGCGCCGATCACTGCGTCGCAGGCGTCGAGGGCTTTTTTCGCCTCTTCGGTCAGATATGTTCTGCCGCCGGGGCCGATCCCGACGACGGTCACGGTCCTGTTGCGGAGCGGGTAGGTCTTTTCCAACTCTGCGACGGCTTCTTCCAGCGTGACGCCCTTCGTCTGCGGCGGCGCGCCGATAATCACCGGGACCGCGCCAGCCGTTTTTGCGGCTTCCAGCTTTTCGTCAAAACCGCCGGTTTTGCCGGAGGCCTTCGTTACGATATACTTCGCGTTTACGGCGTGTATCTGCGCCAGATTCATTTCGTAAGAAAAGGGGCCCTGCGCCGCGATGATATGGGCAGCGGGAACACCCGCGGCTGCACAGGCTTCCAGCGAAGCGGCAAGCGGCAGCACCCTGGCCCACACCCGGTCCATATCAAGGCCGGTAAACCCTGCCAGCTCCTTGGAACCGGTGGTGAGCAGGATATTCCCTTCGGTGTTTTGCAGATAATCCCGCGCCGCGCCGACGCTGTCCACATACACCGCGTCCGGCACGGCCCGCTGCGCTTCCCGAAGAATCCGCATCAACGGGAGGTTCACGTTTTTTGCCGCGACGGCGATGTTTTCCGTGACCGCCGCCGCGTAGGGGTGAGTGGCGTCGATCACAAGACAAAAACGCTTTTCTTCAAAAAAACGCTTCATTTCGTCGGCGTCCATCCGCCCGGTGTGTACGGCGATCCCGTCGATCCCGTCCAGCAGCACCTCACCGTATTCCGTGGCGACGCAGATTGTCAGCTCGACGGCGTCGCAAAGCAAAGCTGCGAGTTTCCGTCCTTCCGTTGTACCGGCGAAAATACAGATTTTATCTTTCATAGTCATATCCTCTCGGCGTGACCATTTTTCCGTTGACGACACGGGTCAAAGAATTTCCGATAAACACGGCGGTGAACATATCCGCTTCATAATCACGCAGCTGGGCAAGCGTCATCAGTTTTGTATATTCGCCCTCTCGGCCGATATTCCGGGCGACGCCGCACACCGTTTTGGGGGCACGGTACCGCAGAAAAATATCGCAGGCGCGACGGAGATAGTCCGCCCGTTTTTTGCTGGCGGGGTTATAGAGCACCACTGCCATATCCGCCATGGCGGCGCATTCCAACCGCTTTTCGATCACTTCCATTGGGGTGAGCAGATCGGAAAGGCTGACGACGGTAAAATCACAGGTCAGAGGCGATCCCAGCAGCGCTGCGCCGGAGGCGGCAGCCGTGACGCCCGCCACGATTTTGACCTCCACGCCGTATTCCTCCGCCAGTTCCAGCACCGGCGAAGCCATGCCGTAGATACCGGCGTCGCCGGAACAGATCAGGGCGACCGTTTCTCCCGCGGCGGCCCGTTCCAACGCCATGCGGCAGCGCGCTACCTCTTTCATCATAGGGGTGGATAAGAATGTTTTTTTGGGGAAATAGGGGCGCATCAGGTCGCAATAGGCAGTGTAGCCCACGATCAGATCTGCGTTTTCCAGCGCCTTGACGGCGCCCATCGTCATGCCGTCGTAGTTACCCTGGCCGAT
>CAMVNL010000256.1 GCA_947168785.1 uncultured Clostridia bacterium
CAGCGCTTCGGCGTAGTGGGCGGCGGTCTCACCCTTCATTTTTTTGCAGCCCCGGCGGGTTCCCAGCTCGTGCATGTCCCAGGTGTGGCTGCCGATCTCTACCCTTCCGCTGTCCGAAAGCGTTTTGATCTCCTCCCACGTCAGGTAGGAATAGGCCGGGGAGCGGTTCTGCGCCGTCTCTTCCCCCTCCGTGTACGCCCCTACCACGTTCATGGTGGCCTTCATATCGTACCGCTCCAGCAGGGGCAGCACGTCGGTCAGCCAGTTATAATATCCGTCGTCAAAGGTCAGCGCGATGGGCTTTTCCGGCAGGCTGCCCTTACCCTCGGCATAATCGGCGATTTCGGAGATAAAAACGGTGGTGTAGCCGTGGTCCCGCAGATATTTCAGGTCGCCCTCCAGTCTTTCCGGAGAAATGTAGTAGTCGGAATGGACCTTGGCGTTGACGCATACGCTGTGGTACATCAGGATCGGCGCCTCCACCGGGTCCGCGTCCGTGACCGTCGCGTCCGGCGTGTCTTTCTCCGGCGCGTCATCCGCCCTTCCCCGCAGCGCCGCGGGCAGCACCGCGGCGGTCAGCAGCACCAGCAGCCCCGCGCACAACAGAGAAAAGGCAGGTTTCAATCGAATATGGATAAACATAAAAATCCCCCTCTTCGGAATGATACGCGAAGAGAGGGATTTTTATGTTATCAGAGAAGGGGTTATTGAAAGGTGTGAGTTTTTTGTTTTTAGAAATTGTTTCTCAAACCTGTTACCTGAAACCTGTTTATCCCGCGGCCTGAGCCTTGACGGAATCAATATACTTCTTGATGTTGGCGATGCCGCTGAACAGTTCCACTTCGCTGCCGGCGGGCACCACCAGCGTGGGGGCCTGCTTCAGGCCCAGGGCCTTGGCCTCCTCCTCGTTCTGGGAGACGTACTTCTTGACGTAGGGGATGCCGGCCTTATCCAGCCACTGGCCCGCCAGCTTGCAGTTGGGGCAGGTCTCGGTGGCGAACAGCACCACGCCGCACTCCTTCACGTCCTCGTTGACGGTGAAGGCTTCCTCCGCCTTGGCTTCCGCCTTTTCGTGGCCCTTCTTCAGCACGGAACGGCTGATGTCGTAGAGCTTGCGGTCCTTGTATTCCTGCGCCTTGCCGTCGTTCCAGTTCTGCACCGGGCGGTAGTAGCCGGTGATGCGGGAGTAGACCTCGGTCTCCTTGCCGCAGTGGGGGCAGGTGAACTGCTCGCCGGCCAGATAGCCGTGGTCGCGGCAGACGGAATAGGTGGGGGACAGGGTGTAGTAGGGGAGCTTGTAGTTGTCCGCGATCTTGCGCACCAGCGTGGCGGCCGCCTTCCAGTCCGGCAGCTTCTCGCCGAGGAACGCGTGGAATACGGTGCCGGAGGTGTAAAGGGTCTGCAGCTCGTCCTGAATGTCCAGCGCGCTGAACACGTCCTCGGTGTAGCCCACGGGCAGGTGGGAGGAGTTGGTGTAGTAGGGCGTGCCGTTCATGTTGGCGGTGATGATATCGGGATAGCGGGCCTTGTCGTGCTTGGCGAAGCGATAGGTGGTGGATTCCGCCGGGGTCGCTTCCAGATTGTAAAGGTCGCCGTACTGCTCCTGATAGTCGGAAAGGCGCTCGCGCATGTGGTTCAGCACCTTGATGGTAAAGTCCTGGGTCTCGGGATGGGTCATGTCCATCTTCAGCCAGTTGGCGTTCAGGCCCACCTCGTTCATGCCGATGAGGCCGATGGTGGAGAAGTGGTTCTCAAAGGTGCCGAGGTACCGCTTGGTGTAGGGGTACAGGCCCTCGTCCAAAAGCTTTGTGATGATGGTGCGCTTTACCTTCAGTGAGCGGGCGGAAATATCCATCAGCTTGTCAAGACGGGCGAAGAAGTCGGCCTCGTCCTTGGCAAGGTAGGCGATGCGGGGCATATTGATGGTGACGACGCCCACGCTGCCGGTGCTTTCGCCGCTGCCGAAGAAGCCGCCGGTCTTTTTGCGCAGCTCGCGCAGGTCAAGGCGCAGGCGGCAGCACATGCTGCGGATGTCGCTGGGCTCCATATCGGAGTTGACGTAGTTGGAAAAGTAGGGCGTGCCGTACTTGCTGGTCATTTCGAACAGCAGCTTGTTGTTCTCGGTCTCGGACCAGTCAAAATCCTTGGTGATGGAGTAGGTGGGAATGGGATACTGGAAGCCTCTGCCGTTGGCGTCTCCCTCGATCATGGTCTCGATGAAGGCCTTGTTGACCATATCCATTTCCTTCTTGCAGTCGCCGTAGGTGAAGTTCTGCGGCTTGCCGCCCACGATGGCGGGCTTCACAGCAAGGTCGGCGGGCACGGTCCAGTCCAGCGTGATGTTGGAGAAGGGCGCCTGGGTGCCCCAGCGGCTGGGGGTGTTCACGCCGAAAATGAAGGATTCGATGCACTTCTTGACCTCGTTATAGGACAGGTTATCCGCCTTTACGAAGGGGGCAAGGTAGGTGTCGAAGGAGGAGAACGCCTGGGCGCCGGCCCACTCGTTCTGCATGATGCCCAGGAAGTTGACCATCTGGTTGCAAAGGGTTGCCAGGTGCTTGGCGGGGGCGGAGGTGATCTTGCCGGTCACGCCGCCCAGGCCCTCTTCGATCAGCTGCCGCAGGGACCAGCCCGCGCAGTAGCCGGTCAGCATGGACAGATCGTGCAGGTGGATATCCGCGTTCTTGTGGGCGTTGGCGATCTCCTCGTCATAGATCTCGCTGAGCCAGTAGTTGGCGGTGATGGCGCCGGAGTTGGAGAGGATCAGACCGCCCACGGAGTAGGTGACGGTGGAGTTCTCCTTCACGCGCCAGTCGTTGATCTTCACGTAGTTGTCGACGATCTCCTTATAGTCGAGGATCGTGGATTTCATGTTGCGGATCTTTTCGCGGTTCTTTCTGTAAAGGATATACGCCTTGGCGATATCGGCGTAGCCCGCCTGCACCAGCACGGATTCCACGGAGTCCTGAATATCCTCCACGGAGATATAGCCGTCCTTGATCTTGGGCTCGAAATCCGCCGTGACCTTCAGCGCCAGAAAGTCGATCACGCCGGGGTGATAGGCCTTGTTCTGGGCCTCAAAGGCCTGCGTGATGGCGGCCGCAATTTTTTTGATATCGAATTCCGCGATCTTGCCGTCGCGCTTGATTACCTGATAAGACATCGTTCTTTCCTTTCTTTCTCCTTTTTTGGTATTGTCTGTTTTTACTTTAATCGTAAAACAACGAGCACCGAAACGGCGCCCGAATTGCGTTCCCGAGTATAATAGCAGAATAATATCCGCTTGTCAATAGCAAAAAACAAGATATTGTGGTTTAAATTTGCTTATGAAATATTTTCATACAAGATATCGAAGTGAAAAAACGGAGGAAAATGCCGGAAAAACGCGGTGAAATAAGGGATTGCGCGGTGTTTCGCGCTGCCGGCGGCAGGGCGTTCCGTTTTTTTTGAGGGGGAACGGAGCAGGCCGTTGCGGGAGGTGATTTTCATGAATTGGGGTTTGTCGCGCCGTTGGCGCGACAAAAAAGTTGAAAGTTAAAAGTTGAAATTCGGAAGGGCTTCGCCCTTATTCAATTATATATATTGCCAGCCGCAGGCCCCGCATTTTAACTTTCAACTTTTCACTTTTAACTTTTCGAGCGTTAGCTCGACAAATCCTTAATTGCCCCGTTCCATCCGTCTTATCCCACGCCTCTGACCTCGCACAGCGCCACGAAGGGGCGCGCCCGGTCTGCCATGGCGTACATCTCTTCGTCTGAACGGCCGGAACAGCCGTCGGCGATCAGCGCGCCGGAATCCTTGAAGGCCTGCAGATAATACCGCTTCGCCCCGCCGATCCATTTCGCGGCGGCCTCGATATCCTCAATCTCGTGGAACTCCTTCACCACCGTGGTGCGGAATTCATATTCGATCCCGCCGTCCATTAGCAGATGAATGCTCTTTTCGATTTTGGCAAGGTCGACCTTTTCCAGCCCGCAGGTGAGGGCGTATTTTTCGGGGCGGTTCTTGATATCCATGGCGGCGTAGTCCACCAGGCCCGCCCGCAGCAGCTCCTCCAGCCGGTCCGGGAAAAAGCCGTTGGTGTCCAGCTTCACGGCGAAGCCCCTGTCCTTCACCTTTTGCAGAAACGCGCCGATATCCTTATGCAGCAGCGGTTCGCCGCCGGTGACGGCCACGCCGTCGAGAATGCCCCTGCGTTTCTCCAGCAGGGCGAAGATCTCTTCTTCTGTGAAGGGGGCGTTGCCCTCCGGGTCCAGCACCAGCGGGGCGTTGTGGCAGAAGGGGCAGCGCAGGTTGCACCCGCCCGTGAACAC
>CAMVNL010000257.1 GCA_947168785.1 uncultured Clostridia bacterium
GACGGCGTAGACCTCCTCGGTGGCGTCGCCACCCAGCCGGTGGTTCAGCACGATCAGGTCCGGGGAATATTTGCGGCACTCCTGCAGCATCTTGGCGTACAGCGCCGCCTTTTCCGGCCGCAGCCGCCCGCAGACCCCGTCGATCTTGAATTCGGCGAAGTGATAGTCCCTGCACAGGTGTACGAAGAAGTCGAACCGCTCCTTTTCCGTGTCGGGGTCGTCCCCGAAGCCGTCGGGGCTGCCCCACAGGCCCATGCGGACGCCGATCTTTTCCGCGGCTGCCACCACGTTTTTGTAGCCCTCCGGGTATTGTGAGCGGAACTTCTCGGATTTCAGATCCCCGTACCCCTGGGAAGCGCCGTCAAAGTTGCCCGCATCCCAGGCGTAGATGCGGATCTCCATGCCGTAGGTCTCCTTCATATAGCGGAAAAAGTCCAGGTTCACCAGCGTCTGCACTTCCGTCGCGCCCTCGTTGGTGTTGTTGATCCATGAAAAATACTGGGGAATGGAGGGGGTGCGCTCGTCTGCCCCCGCCGGTAGCCGTTTTTGCTGCATGGATGGTTCCTCCTTGTGATTGCTGTTTTGATTATAGCGCAAACCGGTGTCAAAGGCAAGAATCAAAGAAAAAATACACAAAAGATTGTTTCATTATTGCTTTTTTCTGTTCGGCTTTATATAATGAACAAGATAGGGTGAAGGAGGGAAATCCGATGGAGAAAAAGAAGAACTACGACAAGCTGATCAAAGCCCTGCAGATCGCGGCGGGCGCGTTCATGCTGGCCATGGTGGCGGCCATCGTGTTTCTGATGGCGAAATACCACATCTCCGTGAAAAACGCGGATCAGATCGCAGGTATGCTCACCGGCGGAACCTTTACCGTTGCGCTGCTCCTGATCGCCTTCTCGGTGGTGAAGTCCTTCGCGCTGGTCTTTCCCCCGGCGGTGATCTACGCCGTCTCCGGCATCTTTTTCGAGAACTACTTTACCGCGGTGCTGGTGAACCTGATCGCCACGGTCCTCAGCCTCGTGCTGCCCTACTTTCTCGGGAAATTCACCGGTAAAAGCATGGTGGATTCCCTGAAAAAACGCTTCCCCAAGATCGCGAAGCTGGATAACTTCGCCGGGGAAAACGAATTTGCCGTCGTCTTCGTCATCAAGGCCTCTGGCATGCTGCCCTGCGACCTCTCCAGCCTGATTTTCGGGGCCATGGATATGACCTTCCCGAAATACTTCCTGGCGGCCAACCTCGGCATGCTGCCGCTGAACCTGCTGTGGACCCTGCTGGGCAACAAGGGGGATCTCTCCAACCCGCTCAGCTTTTTATACGTCCTGCCGATCCTGCTGTTCGCCGTGGCCGCGGCGTTCATCATGAAGCGGTTTTCCAAAAAACACGAAACAAAACCAACCGAAACCACGGAAAGGGAAGAAAGTAAATGAACAACAACTATGACGTCATTGTGATCGGCGCGGGCAACGGCGGTCTTGCCGCCGCGGCCCGCTGCTCCAAGGCGGGCCTCAAAACGCTGCTGCTGGAAAAGCACAATCTGCCCGGAGGCTCCGCCTCCTCCTTCGTGCGGGGCCGGTTCGAGTTCGAGCCGTCGCTCCACGAGCTGTGCGGTGTGGGCACGCCTGAGAACCCCGGCGACATTGCCAAGACCTTTATGGAGATGGGCGCGGAGGTGGACTGGATCTCCCACGATTCCACCTACCGGCTGATCGTCCCTGTGGAAGAAGACGACCCGGAGGGCTTTGTGGGTGAAAACGGCGTGTGCGTGAAGGTGGACGCCTCCATGCCCGTCGGATTCGAACCCTTCGCCCGCAAGCTGGAATCGCTGGTGCCCGGCTCCTATGAGCCCGCCATGAAGGTCTTCCACCTCTCCACGCTGATGTATGAGGCCTTCGATATGCTCACCTCCGGCAAGATCAACCCGGTAAAGCTGCTGACGAAGTACGGCGACGTGTTCAAGATGGCCGGCCACACCGTCAAGGAGTGCCTGGACGAGCTGGGTATGCCCGAAAAGGCCCAGGGCATTTTCACCGCCTACTGGTGCTACATGGGCGCGCCGCCCATGCGGTTCGATATGCTGTACTACATGTCCATGATGCACGGCTACGTGGAGCGGGGCGCCAGTATGCCCCACCTTCGCTCCCATGAGATGTCCTGCTCCATCGATAAGGTCATCCGGGACAACGGCGGCGAGATCCGCTACAACAGCGAGGTCACCAAGGTCCTGATGAAGGACGGCAAGCCCTATGGCGTCGTCATCAACGGCAATACGGAGGTCTACGGCCGGTATTTCATCTGCAACGTCCACCCGGGCTTCGCCCTGCCGGACCTGTTCGCCCCCGGGGAGGTTCCGGAGGACGCCAACAAAAAGGTCAACGGCCGCCCCATTGCCGCCTCGCTGGTGACGGTCTATCTCGGTATGAACCGCACCAAGGAGCAGTTGGGCTTCCACGACTACTCCATCTTTATCGCCCCCACCGCCGATTCGGACGAGCAGTTCCACCTCTCCCAGGGAAAAATGGGCGCGGATTTCGTCATCATCAACTGTATGAATGAGGCGATTCCCGATTGTTCCCCGGAGGGCACCTCCATCCTGTTCCTGACGGGCATCTGCTACGGCGACGTGATGCAGGGCGTAAAACCGCAGGACTACAAGAAGCTGAAAACGAAGATCGCGGAGGAGATGATCACCCGCTGCGAGCAGACGCTGGGCCTTACCATCAAGCCCTATATCGAGGAGATCGAGATCGGCCTGCCTCCCACCTTCTCCCGCTATCTGAATACCCCCAACGGCACGCCTTACGGCTACCAGCTGGATCTGTGGGACAGCATGCTGCCCCGGACCATCCAGTATGAAAAGGACCAGCCGTTCGACAATTTCTATTTCTGCGGCGCTTCACAGGAGCGGGGCGACGGCTACGGCTGCGCCTATTACACCGGAAAAAAGGCCGCGGGACTTGTCATCAAACAGTTTACGGAGGGCAAATGAGATGGAAAGCCTGCTGAAAAGCTTCAATAAAAGAGATTTTGTGTCTGTTCTGCTGAATCGGCAGAAAAAGTTTGCCGCGGCGGACGGATCGACCCCCGCCGGTACCGACGCTTCCCGCGCGCTGGCCCGGGCGCTCCATCCCAAGGCCCAGTACGTTAAGGTGGCGGCCGTCACCGAACGTGCCCCCGACGTGAAGAGCTTCACCCTCGTGCCGGACCCTGCCCGGGGCACCTCGTCCCTGGCTTATTTCGGCGCGGGCAAATATCTGACCGTGTTTGTCACCATCAACGGCATGTCCGTCACCCGGGCCTATTCCATCTCCTCTTCCCCCAAAGCGTCGCTGGAAGGGAAGTACGAGCTGACCGTCAAGCTGGTGGACGGCGGCCTCGTCTCCCGCTATATCCTCGACAACTGGCAGGTGGGGACGGAAGTCACCGTCTCCGCGCCGGAGGGCAACTTTGAGTACCAGCCCCTGCGGGACGCGAAAAACGTGATCGGCCTTGCCGGCGGCAGCGGCATCACGCCGTTTTTGTCCATGGCGCAGGCCATCGCCGACGGGGACGAGGACTTTGAACTGACCCTTCTCTACGGCAGCCGCAACAAGGACAACATCCTGTTTTTCGACGAGCTGGCGGCGCTGGAAAAGGCCTGCCCCAAATTCAGGGTGGTCCACGTGCTGTCGGACAAAGACGCCAAGGCGGGCAAAGGGTTTGAAAAGGGCTTTTTGACGGCGGAATTGATTCAAAAATACGCCCCGGCCGACGCGCCCTATTCGGTGTTTCTCTGTGGCCCGCAGCAGATGTATGAGTTTGTGGATAAAGAGCTGGCAAAGCTGGATCTGGAACGGAAATTCATCCGTCACGAGATGTTCGGCGAGTTCCACGACCCCGCGTCTCAGCCCGATTACCCGGCGGGCGTGCCGGAGACGGTGAAGATCACCGTGACCCAGGCGGGCGAGAAGAAGACGGTGGAGGGCTCCTCCAACGACTCCGTGCTGCAGATCCTTGAAAAGAACGGCATCGCGGCGCCGGCCCGCTGCCGCAGCGGCGAGTGCGGCTTCTGCCACTCCCTGCTGATCTCCGGCAAAATATACACCCCGCCCCACATGGATTACCGCCGCATGGCGGATCTGCAGTTCGGGTTCATCCACCCCTGCTGCTCCTTCCCGCTGACGGATCTTGAACTCGACGTGCCCCCCGCGAAATAACGGCGCGGCAAGCAAGGAACAAAACTTCGACGCCCCACGGAACCAACCGCGGAGCGTCGTTTTTTTTGGATCATCACGGATAATTGTGGGATTGGGATTCA
>CAMVNL010000258.1 GCA_947168785.1 uncultured Clostridia bacterium
TGGAGTTGTCGTCGCCGCAGACGATATCGCCGGACAGGACGATCAGGTCCGGGTTGGCGTCCATCACTACCCGCTTGATGATCATTTCACCGTCCAGCGAATACAGCGCCCGGTAACCGTAGTCGGAAAAGTGGATATCCGCCAGGTTGAGAATGACGAAATCCTTTCCCGGCTCTTTGTAGAGCGTCGCACAGTCCTCTATGGAGAATGCGTCGTCGGGAGACCATACGTCGGTGCTGGGCTCGCCGGTGTGGTATTCCGCGATGATGGCGTCTTTGTTTTTCAGGGCGTCCAGCGCTTTTTGCAGGTTTGTCTTCTGCTGATAGTTGTCGTTGGTGGCTGTCACGCCGAATTGCAGTACGATGGTGAACATGGATAACAGCAAAGTAATGATCCTCTCCATATTTTCTTCTCCTTATTGTTTTATCATAATCTCCCGGTCGCCCGTCACGTTGTCAAAGGAGAGCAGCGCCGTGGCGGAGGGTTCGTCATAGACGAGTCCGCAGGGCGCGCAGTCGATCGTGGCGGCGGTGGGGCGGAAGGGAAGCGAAAGTCTGATATTGGCCCTAAAATCACCCGCGCCGCGCACGGTCAGCCGCAAGCCCCGGTCCGTCTCTTCCATCGCCTTGACGCGGACGGAGGCGCCGAGGATCCGGGGTGTGGAACGGTCGATCAAGGACAGGTCGCAGAGCATGGCGTTTTCGCCGGGGCGGACCGTCTTTTGCGTGAGCACGTCGAAGGCGGGGGAGAACATATCGATGAAGCGGCCCGTCAGCGTCAGCGGTTCGTCGGTGACGCTCTCGTCCATGACGGCGGCGATTTTGTACGGGGCGCGGTCGATGGAGAGATAATTGCGGTAAGCAACCGGCTTGCCGGCGAAATCGGTGACCTGGGTGAAAAAGGCGCGAAAGGCGTCGGCGTTCTCTTTACTGAAGCTGAAGCAGCAGGGGTTGGTCTGCCAAACGGCGGCCACGCCCTTGCCGCAGCGGCAAAAGCCCTTCTCCGGCGCGTCGACGCCCAGCATGGCAAAGAGATGCTCCGCCGGGTCGGCGTATTTGCCCGTCCACCAGCTCTTCACGCCGTGGTAGGGGTCGAAGCCGTTGCCCACGTAGAGCAGCGTTCCGCCCTGCTTGACCCACTCCGCCAGCGTGGCGTTGACGTCGGGTGAGCGAGGCTTCATGTATTCATAGCTGACGACCAGCACGTCGTAGTCGTCCAGATAACCGGCGTAGCGACGCAGATTGTCCGCCAGTACGGGGCGAACCGGCACGCCGTATTTCAGCAGCGGCAGCGCCAGGGCGTAGAACGCGGGGAAGGCCGCGGATTCCATGAACCGGAGCATGGTCTCCCGGTCCGATTCTCCTTCTTTGAAAAGTTTGGTCCGGAAGGAGTCCAGCAGCTCCTCCGCATCGGTCAGCACGGTGCCGGTGAGCTCCTTGGCGGCGGTGGAAAACTCTGAATCCGGATAGGCCCGCTGGTAAAGCTGGCTGTCGCCTGTAAGTATTCCGACGCGGGTGCGCTTTTCCTCTGTTCCGCTTTCCAGCGTGCCGAGGGTCTGGAACATGTTGTTGAGTATCGTGGCGTAGTCCGCCGGGATAAGTTCGCCCGCCGGGTCGTTGCGGGGATATTTCCCGGTGAAAACCCGGGTGGGCCAGGGGCAGATCTCATAGGTATTCACCTTCGGGTGCAGAAGGGAGGCAGCCACGGTGCAGAGATAGTTTTTGCGGTAGTCGTTCCAGTCAAAGGCCGGGTTGTCCTCGATGGGGTCGTGGAGGAACCACATCTGCCTGCCGGTGCCCTTGACCAGCTCCTGCATCACGCCGTATTCCAGATAGGCGGTCTCGAAGGTCCGCTCTTTATATGCGCCGTTGAACCAGTTCTTTTCCCGGGAGGTGCCGGTCCACACCTGGGCGATGCAGCCGTCCACCGCCGGGATGTCCGCCAGCCGCCCCTCGGGGCTGACGATCTTCCACTGGGTGTAGTTGATGAGGCTGTGGGTGGGCACGTAGAACCGCAGCGTTTTCCCGTATTTCACGAAGGCGTACTCCTTCAGGGCGGAGGCCAGCCGGTCGATGGTGCGGGTGAAGAGGTAGGCCTTCAGCTGCGCGCACTTGTAGCGGGCGTCAACGCTCTCATGGGGCGGCTGCCAGGGGGCGCGGTAATAGAGCGCGTATTCCCGTCGGAAGGCTTCGGAATAACCGGCCCGGTCCCAGAACTCCGGCTCTTCCACGTGGATGGCCTCCACGCCCAGGTCGACCACGGCCTTCAGCTTCTGGGTGATGTAATCGCAAAAGGAGATCGTCGGCACCATGTAGGGCACCTTCGGGCCGTGGAGGATCTGATTTCCGAACCGGTCCGTCTGGGCTTCGTCCCAATGGGTGCGGCCGTCGAAATCACCGTCAAGATAGTCGAGATAGTGTCCCCAAGAGATACCGGTCATGAAGTGGATCACGTAACCGAGTTCCCGGTACGCTCTGATCCGCTGCTCCGTGCTTTCGTTTAGCCCGTAGACCATGACGAAATCGCACTGGTTGTCGATATTGTCAGAGGGAAACGCGCTGTTCTGAAAACCGGTACGTTCTTCCGTTCTGCTTCTGATATACATAGGCTCACCCCTTGCCTCTCAATGGTTTGTTTTATTTCGTTTTTCCCGGAATCACTCGTTCCGGCGTTTCAATTCATTGTAAATTTTTTCATTTCTTTTGTCAATGAAAATGGATTGATTTATTACTATATGTTTAAATGCACAAAAAAACATATTTCAGTTTGGCAGATTATTCATTGCATTCATTTTTTCTTTTTGATATGATAAACAGAAAAGGAGTGAGGAACAATGGAACAATTTGTCATTGACCAGATCCGTGAAGGGCTGAAATATATTCCCGCCAACCTGCTGAAGTCCTGTTTTATGAGAAACAGCAACGCGGAAACGCGCGCCATACGGGAACGGGGTTTTATCCGCGGGGTATGCCACCCCGACGAAAATATCGCGCTGCTGAAGGACGCGCATATCGGATGGATCCGCATTGATATCAGCTATCCTTTCGATCAGGACGGCAATCTGAGCCCCTATTACCTCGGCTTCAAGGACCGCTGCCGCTATTATGCCGAGCGTGGGATCAAAGTGATGGCCGTCACTCCTTATCCGAAGGATTATATTGAGAACGGCGTGGACGTTCGCACGCCCGATGGAGAAGAGCGCCTGCGGGAGATCGCCCGGTTCCTTGTGGAAGACCTGGGCGACCTGGTGGCGGGCTATCAGGTGACGAATGAGATGGGCCTGCCCCACTTCACGCTGCCCCTTACCATGGCGCAGGCCGTGCGCTTTATCGGCGTGCAGCTGGAGGCCATGTACCCCGTCAAGGGGGACAAGCTCGTCGGCTATAACTCCGGCGGGCCCGGCGCGGACCTGCACCCGAAGCTGAAAGACTATTATCAATACTGCGACTATGTGGGCGTGGATATCTACCTCGGCTGCTTCGACTACGCTCCCGGCGCCATGTGGATGTTCGACGCCATCATCCGGTATCTCTGGGCGCTGACGAAAAAGCCGATCCTTTTGCAGGAGTTCGGCTATATCAGCGGCGGGGCGCCGAAATCAATGAAAGAGAAAAACGCCATCCTGAACCGCTACGGCGCGAAGGATGAGGAGGACGCCAAAGAACATATCGAACGGTTCGTCGCGAACCTGCCGGAGCATTTCCGCAAGCACGTGGAGTACGTCTGCGGGAAGGACCCCAGCCGGTATTATAACCTGCTGTTCCGCAGCGACCTGACCAATCACCTGTACTGCGAACTGCCCGCGATCACGAAGATCCCCGGCTACGACCACACGCCGGAGGGGCAGGCGAAGTTTTACAACGATATTCTGCAGCATCTCTATGATCTGCCTTACGTCTGCGGCACGATCATCTACTGCTGGAAGGACCCGGATCATTGTCACGTCTGCGGGCAGAAGGACTGCCCCACGGAGACCCGCTGGGGGCTGGTGGATGCCTCCGGCCGCCCCAAGCCCTCGTTTTACGCGGTCCGGAAGGTGTTCGGACGGATCGGGTGGCTGGAAAGGACGGGAACGAAATGACCAACGCCCTGTTTGAAGGGGTTCTGAACGAAGATGCCCCGATGTACGACGCGTCCGTGATCACGGCGCGGGGGACGCAGTACTGGCGTCACCCCTGCGCCAATAACGCCAACAACGGCCATTCCACCACCAAATTCTTTGTGGCGACGGCGGTGGGCATCCTCTGCGACAGAGGTCAGCTTTCACTTGATACAACGATCGGTTCCCTTTTTTCCG
>CAMVNL010000259.1 GCA_947168785.1 uncultured Clostridia bacterium
CCCGACCTGCTGATTACAAATCAGCTGCTCTACCAACTGAGCTACACCAGCATTTACACCGTAACATGCCGACTGATACCGGCGCATCTCTTGAATGCAAGAGACACTATATCATATTTTCCGCTGCCTGTCAAGCTTTTTTTTGAAAACCGGGCGAAAAATCCGGCGAAGTCCGCCGCCTCGGCGCGGGCGGGTTTTGGCTGGTCCGGCGGGCATTCGGCGGTGGGGCGGAGCGGCGTCGGTTGGCGGCGACCCCGACCGTTTTCGGCGGCATTCCGCAAAACAATTGTTGCAATCCGGCGGGCGGGGGAGTACAATAAAAACAGATTTTATTAATACGGCAATTAAATATTTCTGAAAAGGAACGTAATCTGCCGCATTAATAAATCAATCATAACGCCGTTTTTTGCCGTAACACGGCAAAAAACATGGCGGATCATTACTTCGGCAATAACGACACGGTCAATGAATTTTTGCAATATTTAATTGCCGAAGTAATAATACGAAAAACGGAGGGTTTACTATGCACAAGCTGGTTCTGGGGAGCGGCGGTATCTTTTTTGAAAACGAATCCGACCCCATTCTCGACCATATTTTTTCGATGATCGGCGAGGAGCACGAGCGCCGTATGGTCTATCTGCCTACGGCGGGCCACGACACCCATGAGGACGAGGAAATCGTGCGGGATTACTGTATGCGTCACGGCTTCGTTTCCTGCGTGTCGCTGTACCTGTCGGACGATTCTCTGACGGACGAATACATCCGCGACACCATTTTGTCGGCGGGCGTGATCTACGCCGGGGGCGGCAACCTGAAATTCCTGCTAAAGACCTGGCGGCGGCGCGGCGCGGACAAATACCTGCGGCAGGCCTATGACAACGGCACGGTGATTGCAGGGCAGAGCAGCGGCGCCATGTGCTGGTGCGCCCACGGTTACGACAACTGCGGCAAGGACGGCCGCTTCATGTTCCTTGACGCGCTGGGCTTTATTCCCTACGTGCTGTGTCCCCACTTTGAGGACTGGCCGGAGTTTCTGGAGAACGTCAAATTGCAGGAATACGACGCCATCGGCATTGATAACGATATCGCCGTCGCCATTGTGGACGGGCAGTACACGGTGATCGATTCCGGCCGCAACCCGCGCCATTCCGCCTTTTATATGGCCGCGGAGGAGGATTGGATCGTCCACGATATCGTCAAAGAGGGCTGCGCGCTGCCCCATCTGGCGTAAAACGTTTTTTCTGCCCAAGGACCGGCCGTCTGCGCCGATTTTATGCTTGAAATGCAGGCGCGGCTTTGGTATAGTATAAATACAGAAATAAAAAGGGGAATAACCATGAAACGATTCAAAAAGTGTTTGTGCGTGCTTCTGTCCTTCGTGCTGCTGTGCTCCGTCACGTCGGTGACCTCCTTCGCGGCGGACCCGGACGTCAAAACGCAGATCACCCAGTCCTTCAGCAGAAGCGTCACCAAGGCCTTTGCCGTCATCATCAACGGCCTGCTGGGGGCGGTGAACCTGCCCGTTCTGAATAATCCCGCTTTCGTGCGGGAGGACGACTTCGTCAACGAAAACTTCTACTCCGGCAACGGCGACTTCGTTGACAGCGCCGCCGACGGCAGCGTGTGGAAGCTGGGCTCCGCCTGGGTGAGCCTGCTGCCCGACGATTATAAGACGAAGAACTACTATCTCGGCGGGTTTATCATGATCGAAAACGGCTTCACCAACAAGGTGGAGGACGTGGCCGACGATATGCGCGCCCGCGTCATTGCCATTGACGACAACTCCGGCCGGGGCGTTTCGCTCTTTGCCACCATCGACTGCATCGGCATCACCAACAACGATATCAAGGAGATCCGCAAGCTGGTGGCGGAGTCCTTCGCGGAGAAATATCCCGATGAGACCATCGCCTCCGTCAACGTGTTCTCCACCCACACCCACAGCGGCATCGACACCGAGGGCCTGTGGACGAATACGCTGGTGAAGGCCGTCAAGAACCTGTGCCTGCGTCCCTTCGGCCTGCCCATGGAGCAGGGCACCGACAAGGCGTTTATGGACGCCCTTTACAAGAAGGTGGCCGGGGCCATGGAAGCGGCCTATCTGGATATGAAGCCCGGAACCATGACCTACGCGGTGAAGGATATCGGCGAGGAGTATTTCTCCAATAAGAACCGGAGCCAGGCGTCGGATATCGACACCCGCCTCACCCGGCTGATGTTCACCCCCGCGGACGGCTCCCGCGCCACCGTGATCGTCAACCTCGGCGCCCATCCGGACGTGGCAGGGCTCCCGCTGGACGACGGTATCAACAAGGGCAGAACGGTTTCCGGCGACTATGTGTATTATATCGGCGAATACCTCAACAACTGCGGCTATGATTTCATGTTCTTCAACGGCGCCATCTGCGGTATTTACTTCGGCAGGGGCCTCACCAACGACAATCAGGATATGACCTACCGCTGGGAGCAGAGCCGCCGTTACGGCTATGAGATCGCCAAAATGACGCTGGCCATGACCAAGACGGAGGAGGAGATCAAGGCCGATCCCGACCTCTACGACCAGGCGCTGATCGACAAGGAGATGGCCATGGCGGAGGCCAACGGCGGCGGTTACACCCTTTGGTGTGAGAACTGGGAGCCCGTGACCGAGACGGAGGTGGAGCCCTTCTTCAATATCCGCCTGGCAACGGTCATGGTGCCCGTCACCAACAACCTCATCAAGCTGGCGGGCAAGCTGAATCTGGCCAACTATACCGTGCTGACCAGCGGCGTGACCTATTATAAGGTCTGCGTGGAGATCGGCTATCTGGAATTCGGCCACCAGCTGAAGGTGTGCATGGTGCCCGGCGAAATGTGCGCGGACCTCATCAAGGGCGGCACCTCCACCAAGGCGGCGTATTCCTTCAGCGGCAAGGATTTTGACGCGCCCGTGCTGTCGGAGATCTTCGGCGACGTGACGGTCTTCGGCCTGGCCAACGACGCGGTGGGCTACATCGTGCCGGATAACGATTATTCCATGGGGTTGGTATTCGACCACTATCAGGAGCTGCTCTCCCTCGGCGAGAAGACCGCCTCCTGCCTTATGAACGGCTTCGCGCAGATGGCGCAGGAGCTGGGCAGATAACAGACCGTATCACAGAACGCGGCGGCTGCCGCAGCGAAAATCCGTAAAAGTTAGGATCCATGCACAATTGATCTGCGCATGGATCCTTATTTTTGAATATCCGGGACTTTCCGTGATAAAAACGCGGAACGGCGCCTCAGCAGCGCTGTTTCGATTTGACGGCGCAGCGCCGTAATGCATCGTCACCTGATTCCATTTGCCGCGGCGATGGTTTCCGGCGAGAGGCGGACGCGGAATTCCTCTGCCGCCGTCACGCCGCCCAGCCGCAGTGCCCGACCGTTTTCGTAGGTCAGCGGCTCGTCCGTAAAGACCGGCGCGGTCTCGGGCAGGGCGAAGATCCGCAGCAGCATGGTCTTCGGGAAATCCCACCGCTTCAGGCCGATCTCCCAGGGCTCGCCCCGGTAGTAGTCGTCGGCCACCTTGCGGCCCTCCACCAGCAGCTCCGCCTGGTCGCCCTCGTAATCCACCGTCAGGAACACGTCGTCCCCCGTGACATTCCCTTCAAGGGTCAGCTCATACTCCCGGTACAGGTCGCTCATGACCATCCTCGGGCGCACGTTCAGCCGCAGATCCGAGGGCGGCAGCGGCAACGCGTACCGGCGGAGATTCCCTTCCGCAGTTCCTTCGCACCCCGGCAGCGGGGGGAAGCTTTTCAGCTCGATATCCTTCCGGGCGAGACAGAACACGCCCTGTTCCGTTTCGATCACGGGCTGCTTACAGATCAGCAGATAGTCGTCGTCAAAGCGGACCCTGACGGCGTTTTTCGCGTCCTCCCGGGAAAGGGTCAGCACCTTCGCCGCGGGACCGTCCCACCGGTATTGCGGCTCTCGGTCGCCGTAGAAGACGAACCCGTCCCGCAGCCGGCAAAGGGGCGTCGCCGCCGCGCTGAGCAGCTCCGTATCTCCCAGCTTCATATGGAACGGCAGGAAGAAATACTCTCCGGGCTCGACGGTGATGGCCGGGAATTCCACGTCCCCGGCCTTCAGGCGGACGTTTTCGTGCCGCGGCATGACGCGTCGGCGCTGGTAATTGTTGATGAACAGAAAACCGGACCTGCCGTCGGTCCGCACCGCCGTGCGCAGCGTGCCGGTCTCTTCCGGGGCCCGGGGCGCGTCCGGGGGGATTGCCGCGTCCATGGGGGCCAGCGTCTCGCCGAAATCCTTCAGGA
>CAMVNL010000260.1 GCA_947168785.1 uncultured Clostridia bacterium
CCGGTGGGCCTGCACAACGTGCCGGATGAGAAGATCTTCCGCCCCGCCAGCTGGAACGCCTTCGGCACCAAGGACCTGGAGGGCGCCGACTTCCGCGCCTGCGCCGCCTACGGCCCCCTGTATCGGCCCATGAGATGATCGGCAGCGCCGATCATCTCCGCTGAATTCGCCGTCGGCGAGCTGAATATGCTTCGCTGGATACGCAGAATTTCAGTATTTGTTACATTTTCCGGAGAGAGGCCCAAACGGTCCCCCTCCGGTTTTTTGCGGTACGTAGCACGCAGCCTCAGCTGCGTCAGCGTCACAAAGCAATTATGATAAAAGACGCGGAAAATACTGTGTTGCGTTACAATTGGCGGATGCAGTATCATGCAACTTCCCGCCCGGAAGACGCAGCTGAGGCTGCGTGCTGCCGGGGTTTTCGTTCCTGCCCCGCCATTGACAACGGGGCGTTGTTTTTTTATAATGAAAAAAGCAAATTAACCCGTCCCGTGGGGACGTGAAACGGAGGAAAGAGGATGAGACCGGTGGTTTCCCGGCTGTTCCATCAAACCAAAACCGCCGCGGGCGGTGCCCCGGATGACGCAAAGCAAGGGCCCGTCACCGTCCCCGCGGGGGCGGTGAATCTGGCCGTGGTATTTGTGCCCGGGGTGGTCGAATCCATCCTGCTGCGGGACAAGGGCTCGCCGGGGGAATCGCCTTATTTCGGCGACGCGGCCGCCGCCCTGAAGCGCCATCTCGGCCGCCTGCTGGCGGGATCTGTCAAGGCGCTGTTCGGGCGTTATGACACGATGAACAAGGCCGCCGCCGACGTGGGTGAAGCGACCTTCGGACCCCTCTATCTCCGGCCGGACGGCTCCTCCGTGCTGGACCTGAAAACGGTGATCGAAGGCGCGGCGGAAAGCTCCTATTCCGCCATCCACCGGGCGGGCGAATGGGGGCGCGTGGGCTACGGCGCGCGCATGGCCACGGAGGTGGCGGCGCGTCTCGGCGGCGAAAACGTCTTCGTCTTCTGCTACGACTGGCGGCAGGGCGTGGTGCAGGTGGCCGAAAAGCTGGCGGCGTTCCTGGAGGAGGTCAAAGCGGTCTCCGGCAAAAAGAAGCTGGCCCTCTGCGGCTGCTCCTACGGCTGTCAGGTGATCGCCCAGTACCTGTACGCCGGGGGCGGCGGCGGCGTGACGCGGATCGTGTTCAACGCCCCGGCCTGGCGGGGCACCGCGCTGTTCCGCCATATCACCGAGCCGGACCCGGACAAAACGAGGTTCAACACGGCGGCTGCCGCCCGGGTGCTGACCCGCTTTGCCGGGTGGGAGCTGGACCTGGAACCCTACGCGAGGCTCCTGCCCCGGCGGATCGTCAACCGGGTGGCCCACGCGGTGACCCGCCGCACGCTGACCGGCGGCCTTCTGTACGCGGCGGGGCTGTGGAGCTGCTGCGCGACGGAGGATTATGAAGAGATGAAAGCCCGCCATCTGGACCCGGAGAAGAGCGCGGACCTGATCGCCCGGACGGACGCCGCCCACTACGGCGTCATGCGGCATATCCCCGAGATCCTTGCCGACGCGAGGGGGAAGGGGATCGAAACATGGGTCATCATGAACGACGGCACGCCCTTGATGGCGGGGGAGGGGATCGACGGCGACGGTGTGATCGACGCTTCCGGCGGCTCCGGCGGGGTATGTCTCCCCTTGGGCGAAAAGTCCCCGGCGGACCGCGCCGGTGAGCGGACCGATCCGGCGGGCAGGTACGACCTGTCCCGCGCCCTGCTGCCGGACCGCACCTGGGTGATCTCCGGGCAGGTACACGGCCAGTCCTGGTGGGACGCCGCCTCCCGTCCGCTGATCGCCGACCTGCTGCTGACGGGCAAGCCCGCCACGGTGGACGACGACCCGGCCTACCCCCAGTTTATGGACGCCCGCTGCCCGGCGGACGGCGTCTCTCTGCGCCTGCCGGAGGGCGGCCCCAAGATATTGCCCCTCTCCCGGGGCGAAACGCGGCTGACGGTCTGCAACGAATCGGAGAAAAAGCGCGTGCTGGTGCTCTCCGCCAAGGTCCGCGGCCTGCCTTGCCGGGCAAAGGTGCGGCCCGGGCTGCTGCGTCCGGGGCAGACGGCCCCGCTGCGGCTCGTCCCCACCGGCGGCTCCGCCCCCGCCCGGGGCGAGATCCGCATCAAATACGTCAAATGCGACCCGCTTCCCCTGCCCCATACCCGCGCCGTGGCGTTCCGGGCAGAATAGGGGGAAATGTCGGGCATCCGCGAACCCCGTAGCGCGGCACCTCAGTGCCGCTTTCCTGCGGAAACAACCATCACGGCATAAAAGGTTGTTATGCCAGGTGCCGCCTGCGGCGGGGCGGCTGTGTGCAGCCGCGCTACCACGTGGGGAAGGTTTTCGCGCAGCCAGTTTGCTGATGTTGTTTTTCAGTTCACCAAAAAGATTGTTTATGCCACGAGCGGCACTGAGGTGCCGCACTACAGGAAATCATGAAACCGCGCGTATTGTTCAATCCAAAAAAACACAATGATCCGTGATGACCAAAAAAGTTGGCTTCCCCTGATCTTCCAAAGGATCGTCCGGAGGACTTCCGGCGACTGACGACTGGCGACTGTTTGGCAGCGAGAGTCCGCCAAACTTCAATTGTCGCTTCCCAAACGACCAAAACGATAACGGCCTCCTGTATACTGTAATCACAACACAGATACAGGAGGTCATTTTCATGAACAATCAGTTGACAGAACTCGTTTTTATCCTTGACCGCAGCGGCTCCATGAGCGGGCTGGAGGGCGACACCATCGGCGGTTTCAACGCCATGATCGAAAAGCAGAAGAAGGAGCCCGGCGAGGCGCTGGTCTCCACCGTGCTGTTCGACGACGAGTCGGAGGTGCTGCACGACCGGGTACCGCTGGGCAGGATCCCGCAGATGACCGACAAGGATTACTGGGTGCGGGGCTGCACCGCCCTGATCGACGCCATCGGCAGGGCCATCCATCACATCGCCAACGTCCACAAGTACGCCCGCCCGGAGGACGTGCCCGCCCGCACGGTGTTCGTCATCACCACCGACGGCCAGGAGAACGCCAGCCGGCAGTACTCGTCCGACAAAGTCAAGCGGATGATCGAAAAAGAAAAAGAGCAATACGGCTGGGAATTTCTGTTCATCGGCGCCAACATCGACGCGGTGGAGACCGGCGCGCGCTTCGGCATCGACCGCAGCCGCGTTTCCAACTACAAGGCGGACGCTCAGGGGACGGAGATCCTCTACGGCTGCGTGGCGGAAGCGGTCTCGCAGGTCCGCCGCCACGCCCCCCTCGCGGCTAACTGGAACCGGAAAATGGAGGAGGATCTGAAGATCAGGAAATAACAGACAGCGGGAGCCGCCCTGAAAAAAGCGGTTCCCGCTGTGTTTCTTATGATGGAGCCGGAGGGGAATCAGCGAACTTCGATGTTCTGAATCTCGCACATCCAGCCGTAATAGGTGGTAATGTCAGGCGTGACGGTGCTGATTTTAATGCGCTCCGGCGAGAAAACGATGGCATTCTGCCGCTGATAGACGGGCACCTCCACCGCCCAGTCGATGATGATATCAAGGGCCTGCTTATAGATCTTTTTACGGTAGGCCTGATCGGCGGAGTTGCGGGCGTCAAGGATCAGTCTGTCCAGCTGCGCGTCCGCAATGCCATACATGTAGTTGCTGCCGCCGGGCTCGTTGTCGGTTGCGACGCCTGAATAATAGACCTGATACATATCGGGATCCGGCGTTGCGCCCCAGGCGGCGCACCACATATCCACCTGCTCCTCTGCAAGGCCGGACCATAAGTCGGCAGAGTCGATCAGGTCTATCACGTTCAGGGTGACGCCGATGGAAGCAAGCGCATCGGCGGCATGGCACGCCATCATGTAAGACGGATGGTCGCCCCAGCCGTCCGCCGGGATCAGCAGGTCATAAGCCATTCTGGCGCCGGAAGGCGCTGCAACAACCTGATTTCCCCTTACGGTATAACCTGCCGCTTTAAAGAAGCCGAGCGCGGCCTGAAGGGCGGCGGCAATTCTTTCTTCCCGGTTCATTCCCGCTTGATAGATGTTTTTGCCGTTGACGTCGGTGGAGAAAGCTTCCCGGTAATCCGCGTCGGTTTTTTGCGGCGCCGCCCAGGAGGTATCGGAGATCGGGTAGTTGATCACTTCGGCTGCTTCACCGTAATAATTGCCGACAGACTCTTCTCTGAAAACGGAGAGAACGGTGGCAAAAGCCTTACGGAGGTTCTTTGAAGCAGCGGAACCGGGAT
>CAMVNL010000261.1 GCA_947168785.1 uncultured Clostridia bacterium
GCCGGAGGTGATCTCCGTTGCACCGTCATAGATGACGTCGGAACTGCCGGAACCTGGCGCGCCGCCGGGGTTTCCGTCGGGAGGCGTTCCGCCGGGGCCTCTCTCGGGCGGCTCGCCGGGTTTTTCGCCGTCAGGCGGATTGCCGTCTTCCGTCGTCGGAGCCGTGTCGGCATCGGAAGGAGTTGCTACTGTTGTTTCAGAATCGGAAATCGCTGTCGCATCATCGTCTTTTGAATTCCCGCAGGCTGCAAGGCTCATCACAAGCATTGCGAGAACAAGCAGGACAACAATTGTTTTTTTCATGGTTTGTGCGCTCCTTTTTTCTTTGTTGCCGTCAGTGTAACAGGGGATTTTAAAACGAAGTTTAAGTTTTCCATTTTTTTCCCGAGACCGGAAAGACCAGCAAAAACCCGCCCGGCACTCTGATTTTTGCGCTTAAGCTCCAAAAAAAACGCTCCCCGCCGCGGCGAGGAGCATTTGCTTATCTATTACTTACCAATCGCAGAACTGATTTTAGCGCCAATTTTGTTGAAAAAGAGGCAGATCTAGAAGAAAAGCTGCGGGACGGCGTCCAAAAAAGCAATTTGTTGGTAATACGACTTGGGATGCCCGTCGCCCTCCGGGATCTTTGAATCCTTGTCAAGCGCCAGCCTGTACATCTGGATCAGCTCATAGTCATAATCCCGGGGGTGTTTCTCGTGCAGTGTGATCAGGCCTACCCCTTGCGTATAATCGCTGCGATAGGCGTTCTCTCCGCAGGTCGGAACATTCTTATCATACGCGTAGTGATCGCCGGGAACGTAGTCGATCACGTATTTTTTCGGAATGCAATACGTGCCCGTAATCCATTCCGTATTTTTGACCACTTGTCTGTCCTACAGAGAAGTTTTCTGTTGAATAAAGGGCAGTTCCGTCAGTTTTTCGGTCGGGGGTGTTCAGGATCTCCTGTTCGGTCTCGTAGGGGATCCGGTACATACAGCCGGTCTGACTGGAGATGATCAGTCCCGCGCCGCCTTGGGCCAAGACCTTTCCGAAGGCGTCGACGGCATAAACAATATCCGCAACAGCGCGGAGAAAATTGTAAACCGGGAATTGATATTTGTAAGAACAGAATGAAAAAATGAAGTGAGAACTTGACAAGTGACCTTACGTTCACTATAATGGTGAACGTAAGGTCACTCTGCTGTGATTGGAGGATATGATGGCGAACGACACAAAAGAGAGAATACTGGAAGCCGCGTTGGAAATGTTTTCACAAAACGGCTATGCCGGGACAAACATCCGCGAACTGAGCGCGTCGCTCGGCCTTGTCAAGTCCGGCGTCTATAAACACTATGAGAGCAAGGAAGCCATCTGGAACGCGCTGCTGGATCAGATGATCGCCTATTACGGGGAGCGTTTCGGTTCGCCAGAGCGTTTGCCGCCCGTGCCGGAGTCGTTGGAGGCGCTGACCCGGCTGACCATGCGGATGGTGAACGTCACCGTTCACGATGAAAAGATCGCCATGACGCGCAAGGTGCTGACGCTGGAGCAGTTCCGTGATCCGCGCGCCCGGGAACTGGCAACAAAACACTTCCTTACCGGTCTCACAGATATGTTCACACGGATCTTTACAGGCATGATGGAAAAGGGACTGCTCCGGAAGGACGATCCCGCTATGCTGGCCTTCGCCTACACCGCGCCGATCTCCGCCCTGATCCACCTCTGCGACAGGGAGCCGGAGAAAACGGACGAGGCCATGGCGCAGATCGAAGCCTTCAGCAGACATTTTACCGGCGTTTACGGAGAGGCGGGCCATGAGCAATAACAAAACAGTTTTAATAACAGACAGATTGATCCTCCGTCCTTGGGAAGACGCGGACGCGGAAGACTTATATGCCTATGCGAAGGACCCGCGTATAGGCCCCGCCGCCGGGTGGCCGCCGCATACGAGCGCAGCAAACAGCCGGGAAATCATTCAAACGGTCCTGTCGGCGCCGGAAACCTATGCCGTCTGCCGGAAGGAGGACGGCAAGCCCGTCGGCAGCGTGGGGCTGATGGTCGGCGGGCAAAGCAATGCGTGCCTGCCGGAGACCCAGGGCGAGATCGGCTACTGGATCGGCGTGCCATTCTGGGGACAGGGGCTGATCCCGGAGGCGGTCAGGGAAATGATCCGTCACGCTTTTGTTGACCTGCGACTGGAATCGCTGTGGTGCGGGTATTTCGACGGCAACGAAAAGTCGAAACGCGTGCAGGAGAAGTGCGGTTTCACCTATCATCATACGAATCAAGACGTCTATTGGAAGCAGACGGACGATATCCGTACCGAGCACCTCACCCGGCTGACGCGGGAGGAATGGATCGGCGGGTTTGCCGTCCGGCCGCTGCAGCAGGACGAGATCCCGGCGGCGCTGGAATTGGCGTGGCGGGTGTTTTCCGAATACGAATCCCCCGATTACGCGCCGGAGGGGACGGAGGAATTCCGCAAGTGCCTGCATGATGCGGCATACCTGGATGGATTACAGTATTACGGCGCTTTTGACGGTAAGAAACTGATCGGAGAGATCGCCGTCCGGCCGGACAAAAGGCATATCTGCTTTTTCTTTGTGGACGGCGGATATCATCGTCTCGGCGTCGGGACAAGGATGTTTCGATATATGCTTGATGCTTACCCGAACGGTACGATCACCCTCAATTCTTCCCCGTACGGCCGTCCGTTCTACAGGGCGATCGGTTTTGTGCCGACGGAGGCAGAACAGACCGTGAACGGGATCCGGTTTACGCCGATGGTATTTGAACACGGACGGAAAGGATACAGCCGGGATGAGTAAGAAAGCGCTTGTTGTGATCGATATGCAAGTATGGAGACGGAAAGCAGAATGGAGAAAACAGAATGGCAAAAAGGATCGATCCGGCAAAAACGAGCCGCGCCGCGGCCTATGAACTGTGGATGCAAGCCCCCAACCCGATGGTGACGTTTTTCAGGACCTTTCACGTGACCCATCTGGTAAAGGTATCAAAAAAGCGAAATCTGAAATTCAATATGCTGATGGATTACTGCGTCGGGAAAGCCGCCGCGGGAATCAAGGAGTTTTCTCTGCTGCCCGTCGGCGGCGAGCTGATACAGTACGATTCCCTTGCGGTCAACACCATCGTGAAGAACAGGACGGGCGAAGTCAGCTCCTGCGATATCCGGTTTACGGAGGACCTGGCCGCCTTCAACCGGGACTACCTGCAATATACCGCGCAGGCAGCACAGCGATGCGAGGACCGGGACCTCTCCGCCGAATGCATGGTCATCGGCACCTCCGCCATTATCGACACGGAGCTGGACGGCGCAGTGGGCACGAACAGCGGCGTTTACAACAATCCGTTCCTGATCTGGGGACGGTACCGGAAAAAAGGGTTCCGGTATTACCTGCCCGTTTCCTTCCAGTTCCATCACACTCAAATGGACGGCGCCCACGCGGGAAGGTTTCTGGCGAATCTCCAGAATGAGATCGACAATCTGAAATAAAGGCGGCAGCCATGGCGTTTGATTTCAAAAAGGAGTAAAAAGAATTTTATCTGCCGAAAAACCGGCCGGAGATCGTGACGGTTCCCAGGGTGAATTATATCGCGGTGCGGGGGCAGGGCGACCCCAACGCGCCGGACGGCGCCTATCAGCGGGCCATCGGCGTACTGTACGCGGTGGCTTATACGCTGAGATTCCAAAGTTCTGGGATGAAATCTGCGGAAAGTATGCTTACTACATATACGCCGGAAATGCTCCGGCAAATCCGTATGAGCAGGCTCCGGTGGATTACTGCATCGGGGAATACGGCGTGTGTATCGACGACGGCGGCGGAAAGTCCCGGTATCTCGTTGCCGGGAAATATACGGGCGGAGACGTGCCGGAGAGCATGGTCGTCTATAAATTTTCCGGAAGCGACTGGGCGGTGTTCAACTGCATCGGACCGATCCCGGAAACGATCCAGAGCGTGAACACACAAATCTTCCGGAAATGGCTGCCCGGCAATCCGGAGGTCGAGCCTTGTGGCATTGCCTGCGTGGATAGATGCTCAGCAACTGAGCGTTTTTCAACAGAAAAAAGCTCCGACACATTTTGGGGAGCAGAATATCGGGAGGGTAAATCCCTTCACTACAAAAAAAAGAGCCACTGAAATCGACGTTTTCAGTGGCTCTTTCAATTATGCCATCATGCGATCCCTCTCTTGAAGAAGGCGACGATCTTGCGGAAGAAATTGAGGATGGCCTGCAGCAGGTCGCAGAAGCGGCGGGAGGTATGGG
>CAMVNL010000262.1 GCA_947168785.1 uncultured Clostridia bacterium
CACCGAAACCAGAGCCGAAGCCATCGTCATGAGCAACGCGAGGCTGAAACGGACGGTGGGAGAGGATGGCGTGATCGGGGCGTTTGCAGACTGACGACGGAATACAGTAGCGCGGCACCTCAGTGTCGCTCCCGACGCAAACAACTTTTTTGATAAACTGAACAATACGGTTTTAAACAGCACGAATCGGCTGATTGGTCAGGCTGATGAAATGCAACTTTGGCAGACAGCGGCACTGAGGTGCCGCGCTACCTTCCACTATCAACAAAGAGGTCGCTGATCCCATGGTCATTTCCCGCACGCCCTTCCGTATGTCCTTTTTCGGCGGGGGCACCGATTTCAGAGAATATTTTGAAAAATACGGCGGCAGCGTCATTTCCGCCACCTTCGACAAGTATTGCTTCGTCACGGTGCGGGACTATCCGCCCTTCTTTCCCTATACCAACCAGCTCACCTACTCGAAAATCGAGCGGTTCAACTCGCCGGAGGAGCTCTCTCACCCCATGGTGCGGGAAATCTATCACTTCCTGCACGAGAACCGGCTGCAGATCAGCTACGATTCCGACCTGCCGGCAAGATCCGGCATCGGGTCCAGCTCTTCCTTCGCCGTGGGGCTGCTGAACGCCATACACACCCACCGGGGCAAATCCTGCAACGCCTACACGCTGGCCAAAGAGGCCATCACCGTGGAGCGGGACCTGTGCAAGGAGTACGGCGGCATTCAGGACCAGATCGCCGCGGCCTACGGGGGCTTCAACCGCATCGACTTTGACAAAAACGGCTTCTACGTCAAGCCGCTGAACGTCGCCTATGACCGGCTGGAACAGCTGAACGGCAGGCTGATGCTCTTTTTCTCGGGACTCAGCCGCATCGCCGGGGATATCTCCCGCCAGCAGTCGGACAACCTGCAAAAAAACATCACCACCCTCTCCAACATGAAATTCCTGACGGACGAGGCGGAGAAGATTTTGCTGTCCGACGAATCCCTGGACCACTTCGGGGAGCTGCTGGACGTGACCTGGCAGCTGAAAACGAAGCTGGCGGACAACATCTCCAACGACGGGGTGATGGCCATGTATGAGACCGCGAAGCGCAGCGGCGCCGTCGGAGGCAAGCTGCTGGGGGCGGGCGGCGGCGGCTTTATGCTGTTCTACGTGCCCGAAAACCGGCAGCAGCACGTGCGCGACGCCCTGAAAGACTATATGTACGTGCCCTTCCGGTTTGAAAACGAGGGCAGCCGGATCATTTATAATCAATAACGAAGGGGTCCCGCTGTGGACGGGGATTTGTCGATTCAATGCGGAATTCGGAATGAGGAATGCGGAATGATGCGAACCATCATTTTCACAAAATCTGAATCGTCCGGATTGGATTGTCTCGTGATTCTTTAAGACACCCAATTACAATCAAATCGCGTCAGCGATTTCCGAAATTCCGAATTCCGCATTCCGCATTCCGCATTAAAACAGTTCGAAAAACTCCAATTCGTGTAAACCCATCAAGCGGAAACGCTGAACAAATAACGAGGTAAGACTATGAACGACATTCTGATCACCGGCGGGGGCGGGTATATCGGCTCTGTGCTGACGCCCATGCTGCTGGAAATGGGCCACCGGGTCACCGTGCTGGATATGTTTATGTATAAGCAGTCCTCACTGATCGACTGCTGCAAATACAAGAATTTCACCGTCATCAACGGGGACGCCCGGGACGAAGAGACCCTGAAACGGGCGCTGGACGGCAAGGACTTCATCTTCCCGCTGGCGGCGCTGGTGGGCTTCCCGCTGTGCGACAAGGACAAGGTGGCGGCGGCCTCCACCAACTTCGGGGCCATTGAAACGCTGGTGCGCCTGCGCGACCCCGCCCAAAAGATCATTTTCCCCTGCACCAACAGCGGCTACGGCCTGGGGCAGGGGCAGCAGTACTGCACCGAGGATTCCCCCATCAACCCCATCTCCCTCTACGGCAAGACCAAGATGGCGGCGGAAAAGGCGGTGCTGGAGGCGGGTAATTCCATGACCTTCCGCTTCGCAACGCTGTTCGGCGCTTCCCCCCGCATGCGCACCGACCTGCTGGTGAACGACTTCGTCTATCGGGCGGTGTTCGACAGGGCCCTGCTGGTGTTTGAGGGCCACTTCATGCGCAACTACCTCCACGTGCGGGACGCGGCCAACGCCTTTATCTTCTCCATGAACAACTTTGAGCGCATGAAAGGGCGGCAGTACAACTGCGGCCTGAGCAGCGCCAACCTTTCAAAGTTAGAGCTGTGCGCCAAGATCAAGGAGCACATCCCGGGCTTCGTCTACGTGGAAGCCCCGGTGGGCACCGACCCCGACAAGCGCAACTACCTGGTTTCCAACGAGCGCATCGAGCGCATGGGCTTCCGCCCGAAATACAGCCTTGACGACGGCATTGAAGAGCTCATCAAGGTCTATTCCATCATCAAGAACTCCTCCTACGGGAACGTGTGACGGCTATGGCGCTGATTGAAATTGTCAAACCGGATTTCACCTTCACCGACGACCGGGGGACCCTCACTCAGCTGGTCCACGGCGGGTACAGCCAGGTCAACGCGGTCTATACCCGCGCCGGGGCGGTGCGGGGCCGGTTCCACTACCACAAAGAAAACAGCGAGACCTTTTTCATCATTGCCGGCCGGGTGCTGGTGCGGGCGGAAAAGGACGGCGAGAAAGAGGAATACACCTTCGCCATGGGGGATATGTTCACCGTGCATCCCTTCGTGCGCCACGATTTCAAATACTTAAAGGACACCTATCTGGTGGGCATGTACTCCGGCTGCGTGGAAAAGCCGGACGGCACCAAGGACATCTATGAGGATTGACGCGGACGTTATCATTCTGGCCGGCGGCTTCGGGCAGCGCCTGCGGCACGTGGTCAGCGATACCCAAAAAGTCATGGCCCCCGTCGGCGGGAGGCCTTTTCTGCAATACGTGCTGGACGCGGCCATCGCGCAGGGCGCGCGGCGGTTCGTGCTGGCTGTGGGCTACAAATGGGAGCAGCTACGGGCCCATTTCGGCGACGAATACCGGGGCGCGGAGATCGTTTATTCTCTTGAAGAGACGCCGCTGGGCACCGGCGGGGCCATCCGGCAGGCCATGGAACAGTGCCAGACGGAGGACGTGATCGTCCTCAACGGCGACACCTTCTTCGACGCGGACCTGTCTGAACTGCTGCGCCGCCGCCGGGAGAGCGGGGCGGAGATCACCCTGACGCTGAAGCCCATGAGGGATTTCGACCGCTACGGCACCGTGACCACAGACGAAGACGGAAAAATCACCGGCTTCCACGAAAAAAAGCCCGTCAAAGCGGGCCTCATCAAGGGCGGGGTCTACGCCCTTCGGCGGGAGACGATGCAGAAGATGCCGGAAGGGCCCTTCTCCTTTGAAAAGGAGGTGCTGGAACCCCTGACGCTGAATGCCTGCGGTTTTGTCTGCGACGGGTATTTCATCGACATCGGCATCCCGGAGGACTATTTCCGTGCCCAGACGGAGATCCCGCTGCGCTTCGGGCAGACCGTCTTCCGGGCGGCCTTTCTGGACCGGGACGGCGTCATCAACAAGGAAAAGCGCCACCTGTGGAAGATAGAGGACTTTGAGTTTATCGACGGCGCGCCCCGGGCGATAGAACGGCTGCGGGAGCAGGGGTATCTCATCATCGTGGTCACCAACCAAGCCGGGGTGGCCAAGGGCTTTTACACCGAGGACGATATCGCCGCGCTGCACGGCTACATGAAAGAACAGCTGAAGGATACCGCGTATATCGACGCCATCTACTACTGCCCCTATCACCCCCGCGGGCAGGTAGAGGCCTACCGCAAGGACAGCCGCGACCGCAAGCCCGGCCCCGGCATGATCGAGCGGGCCGTGGCGGATTTCGCCGCCAAAGGGATGACCATCGACCTGAAACGCTCCATGATCGTGGGCGACACGGAGAGGGACATCGAGACCGGGATCAACGCCGGGATCGGGCGGAAGATCCTTGTGCGCAGCGGCCACGCCATCGACGAAAGCAACACCAGGGCCGACGAGATCGTGGATTCGCTGGCGGACGTGACGGGGTGACCACAATTAGGATTTGTCGGGGGCTACTGCGGTAGCGCGGCACCTCAGTGCCGCTATTCACGAATGATGCATTTCAGAGAACGAAAAACAGATGTAACCTTTCGTTTTTTCAATTCTGCTGCGAGGTTTTTTGTCCTGAAAAAAGTTGTTTACGTCACCATCGGCACTGAGGTGCCGCGCTACCGGG
>CAMVNL010000263.1 GCA_947168785.1 uncultured Clostridia bacterium
ACAGGGCGCATGGTGCTGTTGCAGGTTGGCCGGCAGACGGATGGGGGGGAGGGCGCAATGCGCCGGGCTACCGGACTGCTGGAATTTTCTTAATGATACTTCCGGTCAACAGCGGCACTGAGGTGCCGCGCTACCGGTTACGAGAGAAAGGGCGGCAGTATGCCGTTAGGTAAATAAATATGGTACAGTATGAAGAATTGAGACTGGCGCTTCTGGAGCAGGAAAAACCGCTCAAGGAGCTTTATGAATCGCTGGGCATCGTCGCGGTGAAGGAAGAGATCGAGAAACTGGAGGAGCAGACCGCCTCCGAAGGGTTCTGGAACGACGTGGCCGCCGCCAACGCGGTCAATACCAAGCTGGCGGGGCTGAAAAACCGCCTGAAGCGCTATGAGGACCTCAAGGCCGACTATGAGGATACCCTCACGCTGATCGAAATGTGCAATGAAGAAGAGGACGACTCCATGCTGGATGAGTGCAAAGAGGGCGTGGAGCGTGTGAAGAAGGGCGTGGACCAGCAGACGCTGGAAACGCTGCTCACGGGCCAGTATGACAGCAAAAACGCCATTCTGACTTTCCACGCCGGCGCGGGCGGCACCGAAGCCCAGGACTGGGCCATGATGCTGTTCCGCATGTATCACCGCTGGGGCGAGCGCCACGGCTTCAAGACCACCACGGTGGACTATCTGGAGGGCGACGAGGCCGGCATCAAATCCGCCGTCATCATGGTGGAGGGCGAAAACGCCTTCGGCTTCCTCAAGAGTGAAATGGGCATCCACCGGCTGGTGCGCGTGTCCCCCTTCGACGCCTCCGGCAGACGGCACACCTCCTTCGCGTCCCTCGAGGTCATGCCCGAGATCGACGACTCCGTGGAGGTGGATATCCGCCCCGAGGATATCAAGATGGACGTGTACCGCGCCAGCGGCGCGGGCGGGCAGAAGGTCAACAAGACCTCCTCCGCCGTGCGTCTGACACATATCCCCACCGGCATCGTGGTCTCCTGCCAGGTGGAGCGCAGCCAGTACCAGAACCGTGACGTGGCCATGACCATGCTGAAATCCAAGCTGATTGAGATCAAGGAGCGCGAGCATCTGGATACCATTGCGGATATCAAGGGCGACCAGAAGGAGATCGGCTGGGGCAGCCAGATCCGCTCCTACGTGTTCATGCCCTACACGCTGGTGAAGGACCACCGCACGGGCTTTGAAAACGGCAACGTGAACGCGGTGATGGACGGCGATCTGGACGGCTTCATCAACGCCTACCTGAAGATGCAGTCGCTGGAAAAGCTGGAGAACGATACCAACGTCTGATGATCGCTGCGGATGACAGGACAATAGACCCGAATATGTTGTGATTGACATATTTGATTCATTGAACCTTCATTTTATTTACAGTATGTTCACATTTCTGTACTTTGCCTATCAACAGAATCGTATATACTGTTATTTGCGAGAGGGAAATAAACGCCCTCCTGAAATCATGATTTATCCTTTTATTTATTTTCTCTTCCCCAAAGGAAAGTCCGGTTCGCCGGGCTTTTCCTTTTTTATTTGGCTTGATTTGTTTGGATTGATATTAAAAAAGTCCGGCAGGTCGCCGGACGTTTTTGGTGATCGGTGGGTGGGTCAGTCTGCAAGGGGGTAGGCGCGGACGTAATCGACCTTGAATTCCGCGCAGAAGGCGGATCTGTCGTTCTTTTCAATGTTGCCGGACCAGCCGAAGGTGGGGGTGGCGCTGCCGCCGTCCACCTCGCAGGAGAGGATCAGGAACTCCGGCTGGGTGGAAACGCCGCCGTAGGACGTGCGGGCGATCTCTTTGCCGTTGACGTAGAACACGTATTCGTCCGGCGTCCACAGCAACCCGTAGGTGTTGTAGTTTTCATAGGGATCGTTGTCCAGCTGGCAGATATCCACGTTGTGATACTTCGTCTTCGTTTCGTAGCCGCTGTAATGGATGTTCTGGGTGATCTTCCAGCTTCTCGTGCCGCCCAGATGCCAGTAGGGCGATTCCATGATATCCAGCTCCGCGCCCTGCGTCGCGTCGGCGGATTCCTTTCCCACGTTGGGATTGGTCATCCAGAAGGCCGACCAGAGTCCTTCGCCCTTGGGCAGGATGCAGCGGCACTCAAAATAGCCGTAGGTCTGCTCGAACCTGTCCTTTGTGCTCAGCCCGCAGGTGTACCAGCCGGGGCCGAATTCGCCGTCCTCCCGGTACTGGGTCCGGATGACGAGGTTCCCGTCCTCCACGCTGGCCTGCCCGCCGCTCCAGTAGCCGCCCTTGCGCACGCCGAAGCTGTTGTGGGAGCGCCACTTGGCGGCGTCTAACGCGTCGCCGTCGAATTCGTCGGAGAAGGTCAGTTCGTAGTTGCTCAGGTCGATCGTGTTGGTTGCTTTTTTGATATCCGATACGTGGAACAGCATCAGCAGCGCGTTTACCAGCGCGATCAGAATGTTGACCAGTTTTGCCTGAAAGAGTGCCATGGGAAGAACCTCCTGACAGAGTATTTCAATATCAGTTTAACATAAATCTCCGGATTGTCAAGTTTGTTCATATTCTGTAAGAAAAATCTTGTAAAATCCAACGCGGTAGTATATAATTATAGATAATCTTGTATTGCAGAAAGGACGATTCCATGAACGATATCGATAAGCTCTATGCGCTGTGGCGCGAGAAGGCGACGGAGCCGGAGATCGCGGAGGAACTGAAAAGCATCGCGGGCAACCGCGACGAGATCCTCGACCGGTTCTGGCAGAACCTTTCCTTCGGCACCGCCGGTCTGCGCGGCGTGCTGGGCGCGGGGCCCAACCGCATGAACGTCTATACGGTGGGGCAGGCCACACAGGGCCTTGCCGACTACCTGAATGAGAATTTCGACGCCCCCTCCGTTGTCATCGGTTACGATTCCCGCATCAACTCCGACCGGTTCGCGTCCTACGCCGCCGCCGTGCTGGCGGCCAACGGCGTCAAGGTGTATCTGTTCCCTGAGCTGATCCCCACTCCCGTGGTGGCCTACGCGGTCAAACGGCTGGGCTGCAGCTCCGGCATCGTGATTACCGCCAGCCACAACCCCTCCAAGTACAACGGCTACAAGTGCTACGATCCCCGCGGTTATCAGATGACGGATGAGGCCGCCGCCCGCACGCTGGAATTCATCAACGCCTGCGACATTTTCGACGGCGTGAAGACCGTGGATTTCGACGAGGCGCTGGCCGCCGGCACGATTGAGTATCTTGACGAAGCCTTCCTTGACGATTACTACGCCAAGGTGCTCTCCCGGGCGGTGAATCCCGACGCCTGCCGGAAGGCGGGGCTTTCCGTTCTCTATACGCCCCTCAACGGAACCGGCAACAAGCCGGTACGCAGGATCCTCTCCATGATCGGCGTGCAGAACGTCAAGGTGGTTCCCTCACAGGAGCTGCCCGACGGCAAATTCCCCACCTGCCCCTTCCCGAACCCCGAGATCCGGGAGGCCTTCAACGAGGCGCTGAAGCTGGCGGAGACGGAAAAAGCGGACCTGCTGCTGGCGACGGACCCCGACTGCGACCGCGTCGGTATCGCGGTGCTGACGGACGGCGACTATCAGCTGCTCTCCGGTAACGAGGTTGGCTGCCTGCTGTGCGACTACATCCTCGGCCAAAAGCAGGCCAAGGGCACGCTGGCGGAGAAGCCCGTGGTGGTCAAATCCATCGTCACCACCGATATGGCCACGGCCATCGCCGCCTCCTACGGCGCGCAGGTGGAAAACGTGCTCACCGGCTTCAAATATATCGGCGAGCTGATGACCGGCCTTGAGAACAGGGGAGAGGCGGACCGCTTCGAGCTGGGCTTTGAGGAGAGCTACGGCTACCTGAGCGGCATGCAGGCCAAGGATAAGGACGCGGTCAACGCCTCCATGATGATCTGCGAGATGGCTTCCTATTATAAATTGCAGGGCAAGACGCTGGTGGACGTGATGAACGGCCTTTATGAGAAGTTCGGCTACTGGAACAACCAGCTGTTCAACTTCTATTTCGAGGGGGCCGACGGCATGGCGAAGATGGTCGCCATGATGGACGGTCTGCGGGGTGCTTATCCCCGCGAGCTGGGCGGCAAGCGGATTGCCTCCGTCACCGACTATAAGCTCAGAAAGACCGTGGATCTGGCGAACGGCGCCGAAACGCCGGTAACGCTGCCGGTCTCCAACGTGATCGTGCTGCAGGTGGAAAACGGCGACAAGGTCATCGTCCG
>CAMVNL010000264.1 GCA_947168785.1 uncultured Clostridia bacterium
CGTGCTCCACGGATTTGCCGCCGAAAAGGACCAGTAACTTCAATTTCATATGGTTTACCTCTGTCGTGCGTATTGTTTTATTTAAAGTCGGAAGTCATCAGTCGGAAGTCGGAAGTCAATCGGTTGAACGGGGTTCGTTTGATGGACCTGCGGTAGCGCGGCACCTCAGTGCCGCTTCCGACAGATGTTGCTTTTGTCAGTATCTATGATAAAAGGTATCTGTATGGATGGAGAAAACCGCTGAACTACTTGTGAAAATAGTTACACCGGCAACGAGCGGCACTGAGGTGCCGCGCTACCGCGTTCGTTTTCGCCGAACAGCCCGGAGAGACGGCGGTTTTCGGATCAGTAATTGTCGGGCAGATCATTTTCCAGCAAGACGATTTCTTTTTTATCCGTTTTGACGGAATACACAAACTGCATCGCGTCGGAGAATTTCTCGAAGGTGTGAAGCTTCGCCTCCGGGAAGCCCGCTTCCAGCGCCCCGCGCTTGATGGCGGCGGTCTGCTTTTCGCCCACCAGCACGATGCGGTCGCAGCATTCGGCGGCAAACGCGCCGAATTCGGCGTTCAGCTCGTCTTCCCGGCCGCCCAGCTCCACCATGCCGGGGGTGACGAGAATACGGTCACCGTCCATCTGTTTCAGGGTGGAGAGCGCCGCCCGGCAGCCCGCGGGGTTGGAGTTGAAGGCGTCGTCGATGATGGTGACTTCACCCTTGTTGACGATCTGCATCCGGTGGGGCACCGCCTCGATGCGGCGCACGTAGAGCTTCATTTCGGAGAGGGGCATGCCGAAGCCGTTGGCGGCGGCAATGGCGCCGGTGATGTTCACCACGCTGTGCTCACCCAGCAGCCGGGTCTCATATTCTTCCGTCCCCTCTGGGGAAGCCACCTTGAACCGGGTGCCCTGGGGGGTCACCCTGATATCGAAGGCCCGGTAATCGCAGTCCTCCCGGGTACCGTATTTGATGAAGGGGCGTTTGGGGGGATTTGCGCGGATCACGTCGTTATCCCAGTTGACGTAAAGCCGGCCGTCGGCGGGCAGGGCGTCCGCCAGCTCGTATTTCGTCTTGATGATGTTCTCTTTGGAACCGAAGGATTCCAGATGCTGCTCCCCCAACGCCGTGATGATACCGTGGTGGGGATGGACGATGTCGCACAGCTCCTTGATATCGCCCACCCATTTGGCGCCCATCTCGCAGAGGAAGATCTTGTCGGTGGCCTTCAGCGAGCCCCGGATGGTCTTGACGACGCCCATGGGGGTGTTATAGCTTTCCGGCGTGACGAGGGTATCCGTCCAGGCCCGCAGGAAGGTGTATAGATAGAACTGGACGCTGGTCTTGCCGTAGGAACCGGTGATGCCGATGACGTCAAGGTCCTGGCTGGCCTTGAGCATCCGCTTGGCGTCGTTGGTGTAGTGGCGGTTGATCCCCTTCTCCATGGGCTTGTTGAGGAGATTGGCCAGCGGCACATACCAGGGAGTGAGGGCGCACAACAGGCCGACGACGAGGAATGCGAGATTCTTGCGTTCGGAGGCCAAGCAGCACACCGCCCCGGCAAAGGTGGCGGCGAAGAGTACGCAGCAGGTGACGATCATCCGCTTGACCCGGGGGGTGTAGACCAGCGGCTTTTTCGCGGGCTTTTGGCGGTTTTCCGGCAGCAGGGCGAAGACGGCGACCCACAGCGCCGCGGCACAGAAGCCCATGACGGGCTCTTTGCGGATCAGTCCCGTGAAGGACAGGGCGAAGACGATATACTCCACCGCGTACCGCGACAGATTCTTTTTCAGCCAGTGCATGTGGGTATCGAACCGGTAGCCGTTGAGCTGGAACATGTGCATGTTGAAGACGAGGCTTTTGAACACCGCATAAATGGCGGTCAACGTAATCGCCCCGAAGAGCAGTTGTAAATAGGGAGCCATGGCAATCCTCCGGGTATTCGTTGAATTAGCAATTAGCAGTTAGCAATTAGCAATGATTCTATCTGCTTTCCATATCGAAAAAAAATATAATCAAGCCCGACAGGGCTCCGACATTGCTCATTGCTAATTGCACATTGCTAATTTATTTACAGTTTTAAGAATGAAGAGATGATCGCGTTGAACAACGCGGGATTCTCCAAAAACGAGTAATGCCCCACGCCGGGGATCTCGGCCAGGCCCGCGTCCGGCAGGAGCTGTTCCATGAGCTTCGCGTCGGAGAGGGGCGTGGCGGTATCGGCGGTGCCCCAGATGAGCAGCGTGGACTGCCGGATGTTCGGCAGCAGGTCCTTCAGGTCCTCGTTGACCACGTTGACGAGGATCCGCCGCATCAGGGGCGAAGCGTCCCGGTAATCCTGGGAGCCGGTCATAGACTGGAGTTTATTCAGCAGCTTCGGGCTGCCGGACAGCAGCTTTTTGCCGAACTTGCTGACGTTCTCCTTCATCTTCTGCTCGGCGGATTTTTCCGGGCGGATGCCGGCGGCGTCCACTAAAATGATCTTGGTGATTTCAAAGGGCAGGCCGGTACGGTTGGCCATTTTGATGATGACCCTTCCGCCGAAGGAGTGCCCCAGCAGGATCACCTTTTTCAGCCCCAAGGCGGCGATGAATTTCACGGTCCAGTCGGTGTAGTCGTCCACCGTCCACTCCCCCGGCGGTTCCGGCGTCTGGCCGAAGCCCGGGAAATCCGGCGCGGCGACTTTGTATTTTGCCGCAATCAATGCGGCAGCGTTACGGAACAGCTCAATGTTCGCGCCCCAGCCGTGCAGCATGACCACCGCTTCCTCCGAATCGGGGCCCATACAGAAATAGTTACAGGAAATGTTGTCAATGTCGATCGTCAAGAGCGAGCCTTCCTTTCTTAACGGGTTATCTTTATACAGTATATGGAAATAGCGGAAACAGGTGCGCGGGAAAAATGGGGATTCCGGCAAATACCCCGTGAACCATCCGGCGCAGACGCGGCGCGGCGATCATTATCTGCGACGCGCACACACGGCCCCGTCACCGCGCGCGGCGACCTTTTAAAGGATCTCTTTCAGGTCCACTTCCTCCGCGTCGGCCCAAAGCTTTTCGAGGTTGTAATACTCCCGCTGGTCCTTCAAAAAGACGTGTACCACCACGTCGTGGTAGTCGAGCAATATCCAGCCCGTGGCCTTGCCTTCGATCTGACGGGGCTCAAAGCCCGCCTCGTTCATCTTGAATTCCACTTCGTCGGCCAGCGCCCTCACGTGGGTGTTGGAGGTGCCCGCCGCGATGACGAAATAATCCGCCACGATGGTAAGGCTGCCCACCTTGAGGACGGTGACGTCCTCTGCCTTTTTGTCGTCCAAAGCCTTTACGATGGTCTGTAATTTGGCGTCCATATTTTAGTTCCTTTCCGATATTGTTAACCTGGTAGCGCGGCACCTCAGTGCCGCTGCCGACACAAACAACTTATCAATGCCTGCTTCTTTTCGAAGCGTGTATTTTTAGATAAAAACATCCTGAGAACACATGGTTAAAATCGATACATTTGTCAGGAGCGGCACTGAGGTGCCGCGCTACCGCAAACGCTTCACCTGTTCTTTGCTGTCACAATCTCATTATAACACGCCACGGTATCAGGATGGATCGGGCGGCATTTTTCGCTCAGTTCATAGATCGTAAACCGCAGCCCTTCCTCCATGGCGTATTCCAGCGAGACCTTCGCCCGCTCCCGCATCTCCTCCACGCCGGGGTAATCCCGGTCGGCGGAGATGAAATCCGCGATGAACAGGATCTTTTCGGACAGGGTCATCTGCTCCCGCCCGGTGGTGTGGTAGCGGACGGCGGTGAGCAGCTCCTCCGGGAAGCCGTAGGTCTCCTTCAGATAGATGGCCCCCGCCATGGCGTGCCAGAGCTTGGGGGCGCTGCGCTCCACCGGGGTGAGCTGAACGCCGTGGGCGGCGAAAAACGCCAACGCCTCGTCCCTGGGCTGTTCTTTCAGCACGTCGTGGGCCAGCCCCGCCGTATAGAGCAGGTCCCTGTCGCCGCCGTAGCGCTCCGCCAGCTCTGCCGCGGACTTTGCCACCTGCAGGGAATGCTCGTAGCGGTGATCCGACAGCCTGACGCGGATATCCTTCAACAGTTCGGTATTGTTCATTTGACCTTCTTCACAATGCGCTTGTCTCTGCCCTTTTTGTCCTCAAAGGGGGATTTCTTTTTGAGCTGCACCCGCTCGTAGCGTTTCTTCTCCGGCGCGGCCTTTTTCACGGGGATCTT
>CAMVNL010000265.1 GCA_947168785.1 uncultured Clostridia bacterium
ATGATGTTGCTCATGCGGTAGTTGTAGCCCATTTCCTCGTGCTGATACCACGGGGCGGCCTCGCGGCTCTGGGTGGACCACTTGCGGACCTTGTCGGCGTCCGCCTTGGAATCGGTCAGGATCATGCCGCCGGCGCTGCCGGTGATGATCTTGTTGCCGTTGAAGGAGATGACGGAAACGTCGCCGAACGTGCCCGTCTGCACGCCTTTATAGGTGGCGCCGAAGGATTCCGCCGCGTCCTCCACGATCAGCGCGCCGTGTTTGTCGGCGACGGCGCGGATCTCGTCGATCTTGCCCGGGGTGCCGTACAGATGGGCGACGACGATCAGCCGGACCTCCGGATAGAGCTCAAAGGCCTTTTCCAGCGCCACGGGGTCCATATTCCAGGTGTCCCGTTCCGTGTCGATGAAGACAGCCTCGCCGCCCTCATAGGCGATGGGATTGTCGGTGGCGTCGAAGGTCATATCGGAAGCGAAGACCTTTCTTCCCTCCAGCGTTCCGTGGCCCACCTTCGGCTGGCCGTAGAGCTTTTCGCCCGCCAGCTTGATCGCCAGGTGCAGCGCCGCCGTTCCGGCGGAAAGGCCCACGGCGTACTGCCTGCCGACGTATTCCGCCGCCAGCTTCTCCACTTCGTTCAGATTGGCGCCGACGGTGCTGACCCAGTTGGTCAGGATCGCCTCGTCCACCCACTTCTGCTCGTCGCCGTGCATGGTGGGCGTTGACAGCCATATCTTATTGTCAAACCTCTTGATACCCGCAAAGCGGGGATCTGTCAGATAGTCGTACATACCTATCCTCCATCTTCTAATTTACTTTTCTTCCGTTTGTTCCCGTAAAAGCGGGAAGGGCGTTCAGTCTCGCCTGAACAGGTCCCGGGTATAAACTTTTTCGGTCACGTCGTCCAGAACGGATTCATACCGGTTGGCGATGATCGCGTCGGACCCGGCCTTGAACTTTTCCAGGTCGTTCACCACCAGACTGCCGAAGAACGTGGTCCCGTCGGGAAGCGTCGGCTCATAGATGATCACCGTCGCGCCCTTCGCCTTGATGCGCTTCATCACGCCCTGAATGCTGCTCTGACGGAAATTATCGCTGTTGGCCTTCATGGTCAGGCGGTAGACGCCGATGGTCAGCGGGCGTTCCTTTTCAGCGTTCCACATGGAGCTGGCGGTATAATAGCCCGCCTTATCCAGCACGCGGTCGGCAATGAAATCCTTTCTGGTCCGGTTGCTCTCCACGATCGCCTCGATCAGGTTTTCCGGCACGTCCTGATAGTTGGCCAGCAGCTGCTTGGTATCCTTCGGCAGGCAGTAGCCGCCGTAGCCGAAGGAGGGATTGTTATAGAAATCGCCGATGCGGGGGTCCAGGCTGACGCCCTTGATGATGTCGGCGGTGGAAAGCCCTTTCATTTCGGCGTAGGTATCCAGCTCGTTGAAATAGCTGACGCGCAGGGCCAGGTAGGTGTTGGCGAACAGCTTCACGGCCTCCGCCTCGGTAAAGCCCATATACAGCACGTCGATGTCCTCTTTTTCGGCTCCCTCCACCAGCAGCCCCGCGAAGGTCTCCGCCGCCTCCCGGGAAGCGTCGTCGCAGGAGACGATGATGCGGCTGGGATAGAGGTTGTCGTACAGCGCCTTGGATTCCCGCAGGAATTCCGGGCTGAACAGGATCCTGTCCGTGTCGTATTTTTCCCGGATCCGCTCCGTATAGCCCACCGGGATGGTGGATTTGATCACCAGCACCGAGCTGTCGGAGCTGGCCAGCGCCAGCTCGATGACGCTTTCCACGGCTGAGCAATCGAAGAAGTTCTGCTTGGGATCGTAATTCGTCGGCGCGGAAATGATCACGAAATCCGCGTCCCGGTAAGCGGCGGCGCCGTCCAGCGTCGCGGTGAGGTTCAGCGTCCGTTTGCCCTCGGCTGCCTCTTTGAAATATTTTTCGATATATTCGTCCTGAATGGGAGATTGAAAACGGTTGATCTTTTCCACCTTTTCGGGAATGATATCCACGGCGGTGACCGTATGGTGCTGCGACAGCAGCACGGCAAGGCTCAGGCCGACGTATCCGGTCCCCGCAACGGCGATTCTGACGTTTTCCTTATTCATGTCTCACTTGCTCCTTAAAGATCAAACCCGCGATACGTCTCACAGACGCTGCGATAGCTTTCCAGATTGCCGATATCGTACCGGCGGCCGGGCATCTCCATGCTGTGCATCACGCTGTCGCGGCACATCCACGCCACCAGGCTTCCCGGCGCGTCCACGCCGCAGCCGTCGGCGATGGCCTTGCCGAGCTTTTTCATATCGGCAGCCACATAATAGTAGAAGGGAGGCGTCGCCCAATCGGAACGGGGCTTCGCCGGTTTTTCCTCCAGCCCGATCAGCCGATCGTCTTCCCCGATCTCGCTGACGCCGCACTTGTGCAGCTTCTGCCCGTCGGTCTCCCGGTAGCGCATGGAGCAGGAGGTCCCCTTCCGCTTCGCGAAGTCGATAAAACGGCGAAGAGAGAAATCCAGCAGGTTGTCCCCGGCGATCACCAGGCAGTCGTCGTCAATGGACAGCTGCGCCACGGCGAACTGCATATCGCGCACCGCGCCGAGGCGGGTCTCGTTTGACTCGGTGCCGTCGTCCACCACGGTGATGGACTCGGGACGGGTCTGCGCCCACTCCCGGAAGAAACCGGCGAACTTATGGTTGCTGATCACCACGAACCCGTCGGCGCTGTCGCCGATATCGTCGATCAGCCAGTCGAGGATCGTCTTGCCGCCCACCTTGAGAAGCGGTTTGGGGAAATTCTCCGTCAGGGGATATAATCTGGTGGCGTAGCCCGCCGCTAAAATCAGACATTTCATAGTTTGACACCGTCCGCCGATTCACACAGATGGAAGCTGTACTTGCCTTCCAGCCGCGGAAATTCTTTCAGATACGCGCAGCCGACCTTCGCCTCGATCTCCTCGGCCTTGTCGGGGTCGATCAGCGCCATGCAGCAGCCCTTGAAACCGGCACCGCTGAAACGGCCGCCGTAGATGCCGTCCGTCTCCCGCATGATCTCATACAGCTTGATCTGCTCCGGCGCGCCGCTCTCCCAGTTGTGGATGCTGCTCCAGCCGGATTCAAAGCTCAGGCGGCCGTAGGCCTCCAGATCGCCCCTGCGCCACGCCTCGGCGCCGGCCTCCACCCGTTTGAATTCGGTGTACCAGTGCTCACAGCGCTTCGCCCAGTTCTCCGGCAGCCGGGAACGGTAGGCCTGATAGACCTCATAGGGGACGTTTCTGGCGTTGGCCTGGTCAAATTTGCCGTACTCCGCGCCGCTGAACGCCTGCAGGGCGTAGACGCCCGCACGAAGCTCGTCGACGCGCATATTATATTTGCTGCCGGCCAGCGAATGCTCCAGCCCGGAGAAGAAGATGGCGATGCGGTAGGGCTTCATCGCGGGGTGCGTCGGGATCAGCTCAAAGCTGTTGTCGGAGCAGTCGAGATAGAGCAGATGGTCCTTTTTGCTGAGCACCTCGCAGGACTGGTCCAGCGTGCCCACGTTGACGCCCACGTAATTCTTCTCCGCGTCAAAGGCGATATCGATCAGCTGCTGGGGCGTCAGGGTGATACCGTTGACGGTACACAGCGCGTTCAGGAACGAGAGGATCACGGCGGCGGAGGAGGAGAGCCCCCCGATGGGAAGGCTGCCGTCGATCACGCCGCAAAGGCCCACCGTCAGCGTATACCGCTTGGACAGCGCCCAGGTGGCCCCGCGCAGGTAATCCGCCCAGTCGCCGGTTTTTGCCGGCACCTCTCGGATGTGCCACTGGGCGCGCTTGGGGAACTGAAGGGACGTCATCTCCACCACGCCGTTCTGCTTGGGGCGGTAGGCGATATGGATGCCCTTGTCGATGGCGAACCCGGTGATCTTGCCCAGGTTGTGGTCGCTGTGCGCGCCGATGGGGCAGATGCGGTAAGGGGTAAACGCGACGCCGTCGGGGTCGCGGTGATAAATCTCATTGAAGCGTTCTTCGCAGCGCATTGTTCAGTCTCCATTTGTATGATAATAGTCGGCGTACCATTCCGCAAACGCCCGCAGGCCGCTGCGGATATCCACCGTGGGAACAAAACCGTAATCCCGCTCCAGCGGGCCCGCGTCCGCAAAGGTGACGGGCACGTCGCCGGGCTGCATGCCGACCAGCTCCCGGTGGCCGTCAAAATCGTAATCCGGCGGAAGAAC
>CAMVNL010000266.1 GCA_947168785.1 uncultured Clostridia bacterium
CATCCGCCGCGAAGGCCGGCACACAGCAGGCGAACAACAGCGCGGCGCACAGCAGCAGCGCAGTCGCCTTTTTCACATTTTTCATAATGCATCCCTCTGTCACGATTCAAAAAGAAAAAAGACGGCTGACCCGTCTTTTCTTTATACCTCAACCAAGCCCGCCTCGGCGAGCCCTTCAAAGGCATATTGCGCTTTGCGCGGGAACACCGCCGCTCAGCCTATTTTTTCGGAAGTAAAGTCCTCCTCACAGGAGCAGGAAACGTAATTCTCCTCATCGGAAGCGCTCTGCTTCTTGTTGATGAACTTCGTCACAACCACATAAATACCGGCGATCGCAGCGGCAATCGCAATAATGATAGCAACTATTTTACAGATCTTTTTCATTGATAATATACCGTCCTTTCAAAAGTACCGGTAAACGGTTGAACACGGTCCGTTTACCGAATGGCTGCGGAACGATGCCGGGGTCAGGGGCACGTCTGCGTTTGCGCCGGTTGATTATGCGTTGGTCTTGTTAAGTCTGACGGCAAGGGCAGACTTTTTGCGGGCCGCGTTGTTCTTGTGGATCAGACCCTTGGCGGCAGCCTGGTCGATCTTTTTGCAAGCAGCCTTCACAACAGCCTCTTTATCGGCGGCGTTGGTCTCGATGGCGACGTTGGCCTTCTTGATCGCGGTCTTCAAAGCGGAGTTCGCCGACTTATTGCGGGCGGCCTTCGTCTTGTTGACAAGTACGCGTTTTTTTGCGGACTTAATATTGGGCATAGTTCCTGACACCTCCTTCTTTAGGAATCAATCATAGCATAAAGCCCGCGCAATTGCAACACTTTTTTTGAAATTTTGATTTGTTTTTCCTTCCCGACCGCGCGTTATTCCGGTTTATCCGCCGCAAAAGCGTCAATACTGCCGTCAGGGAAACGCCGTGCCATTCGGGCGCGCGGCGTGCCGGAACAAAACAAAGCGGGTGAAAATGATGATACGAACCGATCTGGCGCTGGAACGGCGGGAGATGTGCCGGGAGGGCGAGATCCCCGGTGTTGCCATGAACCACAGCGAGACCGACGGCTGCGTGACAACGGTGATCGACGTGCTCGATCAGGAGGGAGCCGAGACCATCGGCAAGCCGGTGGGCCGGTATATCACGCTGGAGACGGCGGGCTTCCCCGACGCCGCGGTCCTGTCGGACGGCCGGATAGAGGCCCTGTGCGGCGCGCTGGAACAACTGGTGCCGCCGGAGGGAGATATTCTGGTGGCGGGTCTGGGCAACACCGCCATCACCCCGGACGCCCTCGGCCCCGCCTGCGCGGGGATGGTGATCGCCACGCGCCACCTGCCGGAGGAGACGAAGGCGGAGCTGGGCCTGCAAAAGTTGCGGTCCGTCAGCGTGCTGACGCCGGGGGTGGCGGGCAAAACGGGGATCGAGACCTCGGAGATGATCGCCGGGCTCGTCCGGCAGGTCCGCCCCGCAGCGGTGATCGCCGTGGACGCGCTGGCCGCCGGCAGCGTGACAAGGCTGGCCCGGACCGTGCAGCTCTGCGACACGGGCATCCAGCCCGGGTCGGGCGTGGGCAACAGCCGCAGAGCGCTGACGAAGGAGACGCTGGGGGTGCCGGTGATCGCCGTGGGGGTGCCCACGGTGGTGGACGCGGTGAGCCTTGCCCACGACGTGCTGGGGGCCTATGAGGACTGCGCCGACCCTCCGGCGGAATACGCCGGGATGATGGTGACGCCCCGGGATACGGACATGATCACCGATTCCGCCGCCAAATTCATCGCCCTCTCCCTCAACTGCGTGCTGCAAAAGTCGCTGACGCGGGAAGAGATCGTCTCGCTGATGTAGCGGCGCATGAATCCCGCCGGACGGGCATATACTGTTCCGGAGGTGGCGGAAGAATGCGACATCACGATGGGGGTGACCTGCGGCGGCTGCTGGCCGCGGCTTTGTGCCTGCTGCTGACGCTGACGATCATGATCCGCGCCGGCGGCAGCGCGAAAACGCGGGGGACAGCCGACGCGGCGCGGCAAGCGGAGCAGGACGGACAGGGACCGGAAGCCACGCCGGAGGATGCTGCTCAGGAAAAGAGCGGCGACTCTGTTGAATTGGCTCAGCTTGCCCGCACGCCGGCGGACGTGGCGGCCCTGCGGGCGCAATTTGCGGAGCGCTTTTCGCCGGAGCAGGGGGAAGACGCGATACTGGAGACCTTTTTCGTCACCGACGACGCCACCGACGTGACCGGCAATACGGCGATCCGCAACGCGACGGAGAGCCTGTCGCCGGACTTTGACGCGCTGCTGAAGGCAGGCCCGACGCTGACGGTGGAGGACGCCGCAGCCCCGACGGTGCTGATCTACCACACCCACACCTCTGAAAGCTACGCCCTCAACGGCGACGGGCGCTATTACCCGGGGCAGCCGACCCACACGGAGGAAGAGGACCGGAACGTGCTGCGGATCGGCGACGAGCTCTGCGCGGTGCTGGAACAGCGGGGCGTGGGGGTGATTCACGACCGCACCGTCTACGACGACGAATACGAGGGGGCCTACGCCCGCTCCCGCGAAGCGGCGCAGCGGTACCTGGCGGAAAACCCCACCCTGAAAATCACCGTCGACGTACACCGGGATGCCTTCAAGGAAAAGGGGCGTCACGTGAAGCCCACCGCCCTGATCGGCGGCAAAAAGGCCGCGCAGGTCATGGTCGTCACCGGGGCGGAGGAAGACGGGATCTCATTCCCCCATTGGGAGGAGAACCTGCGGTTCGCCCTGCGTTTGCAGCAGACGGCGCAGGAGAAATACACGGGGCTGATGAAGCCGGTCTTCTTCTGCCCCCGCCGGTACAACATGGACCTGACGGAAAACTCTGTATTGCTGGAGATCGGCACCGAGGTGAACACGCTGGAAGAGGCGATCTATTCCGCCCGCCTGATGGGCGACGTGCTGGCGGACTGCGTGAAGGCAGCGGAGAAACAATAACAATGGCGGTTGATGACGGAGGATGAGGGGATCAAATGGGCAAATTGGGGTGAGATGCCGTAGCACGCAGCCTCTGCTGCGTTTATGGCGCAAATGTTGCTTTTCATAGAACGGCGCATTACGGTCTCGCCTGCCGGCTCGGTCGGTGCTTCTGCCTTCGGCAGAGGTCTCCACTGGAGACCCGCACCCCGCCGTAAGGCGGTTCGTGGGGGATGTTACTTTTTAATCTGAACGAAAATGACAGCCGACGTTTTTAATCGGAATCGCGTTGCGGGCGGCTCACGGAGCCGCCCTACAATTATAACCGTCTGCGACGGGGCGGATCATTGATCCGCGCTACGATTGTAAACGCCTGACGGCGGGGCATTGATCTGCGCTGCGATTATAACGCTTCCCCGATCAGATCGTATTCATTGACGTCGGTGATCTCCACGTTGACGAAGTCTCCGGGGGTAAGGGGGCGTTTGCTGAGGATTGTGACGGCGGAGTCGATCTCCGGCGCGTCCATCCAGGTGCGGCCCAGGTACTCGCCGGGTTCACTGCCGTAATCGTCCACCACGCACTCCTGCACGGAACCGATCAGGTCGTTCTGCTTGTCGGTGAAAATATCGTACTGCTGCTCCATGATGACTTCGCCCCGGTGTGCGGCGATCTCCGGGTCCACCTGGTCCTTCATCTTCGCGGCGGCGGTGCCCTCCTCGCGGGAATAGGCAAAGCAGCCCAGCCGGTCGAACTGCGCCTGCTCCACAAAGTCGCTCAAGGCTTCAAAGGCGGCGTCGTCCTCGCCGGGGAAGCCCGTGATGAAGGTGGTGCGGATCACCACGTCCGGCAGATAGGCGCGGATTTTTTCGATCAGCGCCAGCAGGGTTTCCTTGTCGCCGTGGCGGTTCATGGCCTTTAAGATGCGCCCGTCCGCGTGCTGCAGGGGCAGGTCGATGTAGTTGAGCACCTTGTCGTTGTCCCGGATGGTCTCCAACAGCTCGTCGGTGAGCCGGTCGGGATAGCAGTACAGCAGGCGGATCCACCGCAGCCCCTCGATCTTCACCAGCTCCCACAGCAGGGCGGCCAATTTCGGCTCGCCGTACAGGTCCTCGCCGTAGCGGGTGGTGTCCTGGGCGATGACGATCAGCTCCTTCACGCCCCTGTCTGCCAGCGTTTTCGCCTCCTCCACGCAGGATTCGATGCTGCGGCTGCGCATGGGGCCCCGGATCTGCGGGATGGAGCAGTAGGTGCAGCAGTTGG
>CAMVNL010000267.1 GCA_947168785.1 uncultured Clostridia bacterium
GAAAGTTAAAAGTTGAAATTCGGAAGCCCTGTCGGGCTTGATTATATCATATAATATCGGTCGCAGAACCGACATTTTAACTTTCAACTTTTCACTTTTAACTTTTCGAGCGTCAGCTCGACAAATCCCTTGTTACCTTCCAAGAACCATACAAACACAGAAAGGACCCCTCCCATGAACGTTCTCGTCCTCAACGGTTCCCCTGCGGGGAAATACAGCGTCACGCTGCAAACCGGGTTATATCTGGAAAAATGCTTCCCCGCCTGTGGCTTTCAGGTGCTGCACGTGGGGCAGCGCATCCGCAGTATGGAAAAGGACTTCGCCCCCTGCGCCGAGGCGCTGGAGAAGGCGGACCTGATCCTGTTCTGCTATCCGGTCTACACCTTTCTGGTCCCGGCACAGCTTCACCGCTTTATTGAGCTGATGAAGGAACACCGCCCGGACGTGGCCGGCAAATTCGCCACCCAGCTTTCCACCTCAAAGCACTTCTACGACACCACCGCCCACCGGTTCATTCAGGACAACTGCGCCGATCTGGGCCTTCGGTATATCCGGGGCCTTTCGGCGGATATGGAGGACCTGACAACGGAAAAGGGACAAAAGCAGGCGGTGGACTTTTTCCGCTTCGTCCGCTGGAGCATGGAGAACGGGCTGGCAGAACCGGACCCCGACGTCGCTGCCTTTTTCCCCATGAGCGCCTCCGTGCCGGAGGAAGCGGCGGAACCGAAGCCGGGGGAGATCGCGCTGGTGACGGACCTTTCCGGCGAACACCCGGAAAACCTGCAAGCCATGATCGACCGCTTCGTGAAACGGTCTCCCCGGAGGGTGAAGGTAATCGACCTGGCGGAATTCCCCTTCGCGGGCGGCTGTCTCGGGTGCTTCCGCTGCGCCGCCGACGGAAAGTGCGTCTATAAGGACGGCTTCGATTCCTTCCTGCGGGAGCAGATCCAGTCCGCTCAAGCTATCGTCTACGCTTTTACGATCAGGGACCACTCCATGGGCTATCGCTTCAAGCTCTACGACGACCGGCAGTTCTGCAACGGCCACCGCACCGTCACCCACGGCTCGCCGGTGGGGTATCTGATGGACGGGAACCTTACCGCCGAGACGAATCTCCGGCTGCTGCTGGAGGCCCGTGCCCAGGTGGGCGGCAACTTTTTGGCGGGGATTGCCACGGACGAGACCGATCCCGACGGCGCCATTGACCAAATGGCCGCGACGCTGGATTACGCCGTGGAGAACGCCTATCAGCCACCGGCTGACTTTTTGGGCGTGGGCGGCATGAAGATCTTCCGGGACCTGATCTACCAGATGCGGGGCATGATGAAGGCGGACCACCGCTTCTATAAGGCAAACGGCCTGTATGACGACTATCCGCAGAAGCACCGGATGAAGACCGCCGCCATGTATCTGATCGGCGGCATGATGACCAACGAGAAGATCCGCAAAAAGGCCGGCAACAGGATCAACGAGGGTATGGTGATGCCCTATCAGGCGGCGCTGAAAAAGGCCGTTCCGGCGGAGGAGGCCGTCCCTGCGGAACAGACTGAAACGGCAACGCCGTAAGTTTGGCATTTTTATGGCATTTAAATGAAATAGTTGTTGCTTTTTTGTGAAAATTTGAAGTAATGTTCAAGCTGCTGTAAAAGATTATTTAAGATTTGTTCACACCTCTTGTCTTTTTCAACGTGCGCGTTATAATGAAGTTGACAAAGAAAGGAAAGGAGTGAAAATCATGGAAGACATCATGGCCAAGATCAAGGAACTGCTTGAAAAGGTCGTCGCTCTCTTCAAGGATCTGCTGGAGAAGTTCACCAAAAAGGACGCCTGACATTGAAATTGTCGCATATGCGCGATAAAAAAGGATGACTGCGGTCTGAAGAAAGACCGCAGCCTTTTTTCTTTTTTTGCAGATGGATGCTGTTTTCGGGGGGAAATATTGACTAACGGCAAACCTTGTGATAAAATACCTCTGTATTTTAAATACCCCGGGCAACCGGAAAGGACGGTTTTTATGTCAGGACATAACAAATGGAGCACCATCAAGAGAAAAAAAGAAAAGACCGATAACGCCCGTGCGAAGGTCTTTACCAAGATCGGCCGTGAGATCGCCGTGGCGGTCAAGGAGGGCGGCCCCGACCCCGCCGGCAACAGCAAGCTGAAGGACGTCATCGCCAAGGCCAAGGCGGCCAACGTGCCCAACGACAACATCGACCGCATCATCAAGAAGGCGGCGGGCGATTCCAGCGCCGACAACTATGAGGATATCATCTATGAGGGCTACGGCCCCGCAGGCGTGGCCGTGGTGGTGGAAGCGCTGACCGACAACCGCAACCGCACCGCCGGCGACGTGCGCCATTATTTCGACAAATACGGCGGCAACATGGGCCAGCAGGGCTCCGTCATGTTCATGTTCTCCCGGCAGGGTGTGGTCCGCGTGGCGGACGAAGACGACGAGCTGGATGAGGATCAGGTGATGGAGGACGCGCTGGAGGCCGGCGCCGACGACGTGATCCACGACGAGGGCCTGTTCGATATCCGCACCGCCGTCAACGCGGTGGCGGACGTCAGCGAGGCGCTGGCGGCCAAGGGCTACGAGATCATCTCCGCCGAGGCCGAGTATATCCCCTCCACCTACACCCGTCTGGAGGGCGACAACATCCAGCAGATGGGCAAAATGCTGGAGATGTTCGAGGATAACGACGACATTCAGGCCGTGTGGCACAACTGGGAAAACGAAGACGATTACGAATAAGCCGTTATGAATTTTTTTACGGATAAAACGGACGTCTTTTTCACCTGCATCGAAAAAGCGTTCCACGTCTCCTCGGTCTTCTGCGAGATCAACCTGCCGTTCATGTCCGCGCCGCTCACCATCCGCTGGTACGGCGTGATCATCGCCTTCGGCTTTACGCTGGCGGTTCTTTTCGGCGGGCGCATGGCCTACGTCTGGAAGATCGACATCAACAAAATGATCGACATCCTGATCTACGGGGCGTTCGCGGGCATCATCGGCGCAAGGGCCTACTACGTGCTCAGCGAGTGGAGCTATTACGGGGCGCACCCGGAGGAGATCTTCAAGATCTGGCACGGGGGACTGGCCATCTACGGCGGCCTGATCGGCGGCCTGATCGCCGCGTTCATCGTGTGCATCGTGGAGAAGATCAACATTCCGAACCTGCTGGACCTGTGCGGCATGAGCTTTCTCATCGGGCAGGGCATCGGCCGGTGGGGCAACTTTGCCAATCAGGAGGCCTTCGGCGTCAACACCACGCTCCCCTGGGGCATGTATAGCGAAAAGACCAACGAATACCTCACCTCGCTGGTGAACAGCGGCACCGACCTGATCGTGGACCCGAACAAGCCCGTTCACCCCACGTTTTTGTACGAATCCCTCTGGTGCCTGCTCAGCTTCGCGTTCCTCTACCTCTATTATAAAAAGTTCCGCAAGTTCAGCGGGCAGCTCTTCCTGCTGTACGGCGTCCTTTACGGCGCGGAGCGCGCCGTGGTGGAGGGCCTGCGGACCGACAGCCTCTATATCGGCGACACCAACATCCGCGTGTCCCAGCTGTTGTCGGTGGCGCTGGTGCTGGTCTGCGGCGTGCTGTTCATCGTGCTGACGATCAAGTACACCCGGAACCCCAAGCCCATCGAGGGCATCGACTTTTACAAAGAGATCCCGCTGTACCGCTACAACAAAAAGGCGGACGACGCCAGAAAGCTTTTTGAAGCCGCCGACGCCAAGGCGACGGAGGCGGAGGAAGCCGCCGGTGAAGACGAGGCCATGAAAGCGAAAGCCGCCGACCTGCGCAAAAAGGCGGACGATTTAAAAGCGAAGTACGACGAGGCAAAGCGGATCGCCGAAGAGGACGCCGCCCGCATCGCCGCCAAAAAGGCGAAGCGCCATGCGAAGAAAGCGCCCGCCGGCGACGACGCGCAGCCGTAACGGCGCAAGCAGCCGCATCCATCCGCATCAATTGAAACAGCAGCCCTCTGTGGAAGGCTGCTGTGTTTTTTTACGATCTCCGTTAAGCTGTTCAGATGATCACGTCGGTGCTGAGGACGTCGGCCATATCCGTGCCGTACTCCTCTGCGCTGATGTAGTTCTGCGCCATCTCTTCCAGATCGCTGACGTGCTCGGCGATCATACCCAGCATTCTGCCGATGTCGTCGTCCAGCG
>CAMVNL010000268.1 GCA_947168785.1 uncultured Clostridia bacterium
ATTTAAGTAAACCGGTGGAGCCGGAGATCCTGTCCGAGCGGCTGGCGGAGCTGACCATGGGCGGCGAAGCCAATATCGTCAGCATCCGCAAGCGGGGCGGGCCCGATATCGAGATCACCGTCTCCGAGATCATGCATGAGCTGGGCGTGCCGGCGCATATCAAGGGCTACCAGTACCTGCGGTATGCCATCGTGCTGTCGGTGGAGGACCCCAAAATGATGAGCTCCGTCACCAAGCGTCTCTATCCCGCCATCGCGGAGCGGTTCGATACCACGGCTTCCCGGGTGGAGCGGGCCATCCGCCACGCCATCGAGGTGGCGTGGGACCGGGGCGACGTGGACGTGCTCAGCTCGTATTTCGGCTATACCATACAGGTCTCCCGCGGCAAGCCCACCAACAGCGAGTTCATCGCCATGATCGCCGACAGATTGCGTCTGAAAATGAAAAAGATCTCCTGAACGGCGGATTGACAAATTGGCGGTTTGGCGAGATTCCGTAGCACGCAGCCTCAGCTGCGTTACAGAGCGCGAAACAATTTCCGTAGCACGGCTCATTGCGCCGTCCGGCGGTTCCCCACCGCGATCTGTTACCCTTTCGCGAACAGCCCAAAGCTCACCGCAGCTGCCCCTGCGGAAGGTCGTTCGTCCCTCTTCTGTCATACGGCGCAATGCGCCGTGCTACGTGGAGCTGCGGAATAAACGTCGCAAACCGTGCTGTAATATCTGTTTTTCGTGAAAAAGGCAAAGCTGAGGCGCCGCGCCGGAAAAACGACATAATTCAACTATACAAAAAACAATCCCGAGCGCGGCCCGGGATTGTTTATATACAGCAGATCGTTCATTCAAACAGCGGGGTGGACAGATACCGCTCGCCGGAATCCGGCAGCAGCACCACCACGCGGCGGTGGCGGTCGTTGACCCGTTTACAGATCAGCTTCGCGGCGTGCAGCGCCGCGCCGGAGGAGATCCCCACCAGCAGGCCGTCGGTTTTTGCCACGGTACGGGCCGCGTCATAAGCCTCCTCGTCCGTGACGGTGATCACCTCGCTGATGATATCGCGGTTGAGAATGGAGGGTACGAAGCCCGCGCCGATGCCCATCAGGCCGTGGGGGCCTTTTTCTCCGCCGGAAAGCACGTTTGACCCGGCCGGCTCCACCGCGATGATGCGGATGCGGCTGTTATAGGCTTTCAGCACCTCGCCTACGCCCGTGAGGGTGCCGCCGGTGCCGACCCCCGCGATGAAATAATCCACCTTGCCGTAGGTGTCCCGCAGGATCTCCGGCCCCGTGGTGCGGCGGTGGATATCGGGATTGGCGGGGTTGTTGAACTGATCGGGGATGAAGGCGTCGCCGATTTCCTCCGCCAGCGCGTGGGCTTTGTCAATGGCGCCCTGCATGCCCTCTTCGGCGGGGGTCAGCACCAGCTCCGCACCCTGCGCCTTCAGCAGGCGCTTGCGCTCCTCGCTCATGTTTTCCGGCATGGTCAGAATCAGCCGATAGCCCTTGATGGCAGCCGCAAAGGCGAGTCCCACGCCTGTGTTGCCGCTGGTGGGCTCAATGATGACGGTCCCTTTCTTCAGGCGGCCGTCCTTTTCCGCTTCCCGCAGCATGTGCACGCCGACTCTGTCTTTGGCGCTGCCCAGCGGATTGAAATACTCCAGCTTGGCGACAAGATCCGTCTCAAAGCCGCAGGCGGCGGCATAGCCCTTCAGCGTCAGCATGGGGGTGTTGCCCACCAGCTCCGTCAGATCGGCGGCAATGCGCGCGTCCTTATCAAGGCCAAGCCCCAGATTGAATTCACGGTTCATGCGTTGTCACTCCCTTCAGTCCAACGAAAAATCACTTTCTGAAAACGTCGGCACCGCGGCCGGTCGGCGCGGTTCCCGCTTCAGCGGGTCATAGCGGTACTTGCTGCACTTTTCGTCCTTGTCGCGCACGCCTTTTTTAACGCACAGAACCGTGTCGCTGCCCGCCACGGGCGTGCCGAACTGACAATAGAGGCATTTCGGATCAACGCCGCCTCCCAGCAGTTGTTTTTTCATGGATCATCACATCCGTAACCTTTTGATACTGTCATTTTAGCATACAATCTCCGCAGTGGCAAGGACTAATTTCCGAATTTGGCGCTGGCTTCTCCGCGCGGCGGACCTTTTGTCGCGCTTCATCTTCCTTGGGACCCGGCATAGGACAGCCGCGCCGTCTCCGCCATGAAAACGGCGCCGAAAAAGAGCAGCGCGGCGGAGCCCGCCGCGGAGTTGGCGGACAGCTGGATCGTCCCGATGCGGCTGTCCGTCGGCACCGGCACGGCAAACAGCCGCAGCAGTGCCGTTTCCGTCAGCCACGAAAGCCCCGCGCAGCAGGCCCGCACCGCAAGGTATTGCGCCGCCCCCGCGCCGCAGCGCTGCAGCTCCGGCAGCAGCTGACACATAAGGCACAGGCCCCCGAAGGCCAGACAGGCGGCCGTCAGCGGCAGATCTTTCCGTTCCGCGGCGGTCCTGACAGCCGCCGTGATCTCCGCGATCAAAGGCAGCCGGCGGGAAAGCCCGTCTCCTGCGAGGGCGTTGACCACGGCCAGCAGAGACAGGCTTGTGGAGACGTGCTTGCAGAGCATTGACGAAACGGCCTTTTCCACCGCCTGCACCAGCGCCTGGCCCGGTGAAAATGGGGCAGGCGGGTTTTCTCTTGGGGGCAGCGCCGTGGCAGGATGCAGACGGTTCCGGCAAAACGCCGCCGTCATGTCCGCTATGGCGCAGGCGGCGAACAGCGTCAGCCCCACCGTCCGGGAGCCGTAAAATCCCTCTCCCGCCGCCACTACGGCGAAGGGTAAGCCGGGGCAGGTAAAAAACAGCGTCAGGCGGCCTCTTCACCGATCGCGCCCGCTTCTCTTGCCGCCGCAGCCGACTTGGCCGCCAGCGGATAACCGCCCGTCAGCCCCAGCAGCAGCGGCGTCAGGCATCCGGGGGAGAGCCCGAAAAGCTTGCGCAGCGGCGCGGCGCACCACCGCAGAAGAAAAGCAGGGCAGGGGCAGGCTGACAAAAAGCCTGATACCGTCATCATGGGGAACAGGGACGGCGCCATCACGGCGGCGCACAGCGAAAGGGCTTCCTTCATCCCCGCCTTGGCCTGCGCGGAAAAGAGCAGCAGCAGGCAAAGCGCGCTTGCCGCCCCCGCCGCGCAGAGCGCGGTTTTCATCGCGTCATTGTCGTTTCGTTTCATGGTAACAGCATATGCCTGCCGTGCATAAAACATGCGGCCCGCCCATAAGGATAGAGCAAGGGAGATGAACTTCGAGTGCAGAATCATACATCGGCGGTGGGCAGCCGGATCCGGCGGCTTATCAGCATCGGCGGCAGGGAGGCGGATCTGCCCGTAACGGATTCCTTCCTGTTGGAAATTGCGGACGACGGCGTACTGCGGATCACGGGCTGCCGCGGGATCGAGCTCTATACGCCGGAGCAGATCACCGTCTCAACGGATCGGTTCCTGTTGACCGTCAGGGGGGAGAATCTCTATCTGAAAAGCTACAGTGAAACGGACGCGTCGGTGAACGGAACGATCGAATCGCTGGATTTCGGGAGGGAACGGCATGGCGGTTGAGGCGCTGCGGCGGCGGCTGTCCGGCGGCGTGGAATTCACCGCGCAGGGCGGCTTTCCCGACCTGTTCCTTTACGAATGCGCCAAAGGCGGAGCGGTGCTGGAGAACGTGCGCAAGGGGACTGCCTCCGTCTCTGCCCGGGCGGCGGAAAGGTATCTTCCGGCGGCGTCCGCGGCTGCGGAGCGGGCGGGAATGACGCTGACCGTCACCCGCCGGACCGGTTTGCCGCCGCTGCTTCGCCGGTATCAAGCGCGGGTCGGTATTCCGATCGGGCTGCTGCTCGGCGCGCTGCTGCTCACGCTCCTCTCGGGGCGGGTGTGGGAGATCACGGTGACCGGGCAGCGGCAGATCGGCGCGGAGGAGATTATCGACGCGCTGGCGGAAGAGGGCGTCGCCCCCGGCGCGCTTCGTGCCGGAATTGACGCGAAGGAGACGGAGCGGCGCATGATCGAAAAGCTGCCGCTGCTGTCGTGGATCTCCGTCAACCTGATCGGCTGCAAAGCGCAGGTGGAAGTGCGGGAGATTATCGCGACGCCGGAACTGACCGATGAAAAGGACT
>CAMVNL010000269.1 GCA_947168785.1 uncultured Clostridia bacterium
AATAGAGACCGCAGAATTTCAGGATCTTGGTGGGTTCCTTCTTGCGGGCGATAACGCCGCACAGCACGTTGCCCACCACGGTGCCCGCGGCGGTGGGGACCGTCAGCAGGATTACGTGGGAGGAGCCCACGGTGATGCCCGCCAGCAGCGTCGACCACTTGCCGAGGCCCGCGAATACGTTGACCCAGGTGAAATACTGATACGCCCGGTAATTCTTATACTTGAACAGCGAGAACAGGGATTTGGACAGCTTGGCCTTTTCCTTCTTTTGCAGCTCGATCCGCTCGCGGCAGAACAGGCCCACCATCAGGTTGCCGATCAGCGTGAGGCCGGCGGCGAAGAGCGTCAGCACCACGTAGCGGTCGGAGTAGCGGGGATCGCCCTTGGGCACGAACAGCTTGAAGATCTCGGGGCTGAGATAGGCGAGGCCGTAGCCGAGGTAATAGGAGATCTGCCACAGGGTTGCCAGGGTCTTTTTCTCCTTGCCGTTGGGGGTGATGACCTGAATGATGTTCTGGCTTAAGGTGTTGAAGGCGTTGAGCACTGTCTGGAACGCGGCGATGCCGTAGCGCAGCCACGCCATCTGCTCCACCGTCCAGCCCTTGGGCACCCAGTAGAAGGAGATAGTCATCAGGAAATAGGGGATCATGATGATCAGGTACCACTGGCGGTAGCGGCCCCATCTGGTCTTCCACTTCTGCACGATGATACCGGCCACCAGCGGCATGATGATGCCGAGCACGGTGGAAATGGTAATCTGCCGGGCGGAGATGGAAGCGATCTGCTCCGCGCCCACCTGCGGGAAGTCGGCAAAGAACAGCTCGTACAGGAAGGTGGCGGCCAGCGTGCCCGTCAGGGTGGTGCCGAACATGCCGCCGATGCGCGAAATGATCAGCGAAACGTATTCGATTTTGGTAATATTCTTTTGTTCTTCCGGCGGCAGCAGCGGGTTCAGCGTCTGCCCGGAAGGCGTCTTTGTTTTTGCCATCACAAAAGCGCTCCTTTTTAAGAGTATGAATTATTATACAACATACCGCAGCGTAAAAGCAAGAAAAAAATATGAAATATCAATCTACGCTTTTTTCTTTACAAACGGCAAAAATGTGATATACTTGTTTTGGAACGCAGGAAATACTCTCCAAAAGGATGTGCAACATGGAAAAGAAACTGAGAATTGCCGTATCGGCGATGTTTTTGCTGCTGTTCGGCGCGTTTATCGCCGCGCTGAAAATCGTGGACGTGCGGGCCATCGGCCCGGCGGGGACCTCCGTGGGGCTTGCCACGCTGAACGGCTGGACCCACACCGTGCTGAACAAGGTCGTCACTACCCTGCTGGGCTCGGCGGAGATCTTTGATAAGATCAGCGACCTGTCGATTCTGGCGGCAGCGGCGGTGGCCGGCTCCTTCGGGCTCGTCGGCCTGATCCAGCTGATCCGCCGCAAGAGCCTCTTCCGCGTCAGCCGCGAGGTCATCGGGCTGGGCGTCGCCTATCTGCTGGCCGGTATCGTCTATCTGGCGTTTGAAATGTACGTGGTCAACTACCGTCCCGTGCTGGAGGCGGGAGAGCTCTTCCCGGAGGCCTCCTTCCCCTCCTCCCATACGGTGCTGGCTTTCGTGGTGTTCGCCACCGCCGCCGTGGCCTGGGGCCGCCTGCTGGAGAACCACTCCGTCGTCGCCCGGCTGCTGCAAACCTGCGCGGTGCTGCTGCTGATCGTCGCCGTCGGCGCAAGAATGCTCTCCGGCGTCCACTGGCTGACGGATATCGTCGGCGCGGTCATCATCGGCCTTGCCATCACGTCCATTTACAGCGCGCTGGTGACGGAATAACAGAAAAAACGCAAAAGGGGAACCCGTATGGCAACCTGTCCGAAATGCGGCAAAAAGCTGCGCCTGTATCACTGGCGGCCGGAGTGCCCGGCCTGCGGCGTGAACATGATCTATTTCGCCTCCAACGAACGGTTGCTGGCGGAAACGGAAAAGACCGAGATCGAGCACGCGAAATTCCAGCCCCGGGTGGACCGCGCCAAGGCGGCGTTCTTCGGCTCCCCGTGGGCGATCGCCCGGGTGGTGCTCACCGCCCTGCCGCTGCCCTGCCTGATGCTGCCTCTGGGCCGCGTGTGGAATCAGGAATACGTGACGAAGGTCAACGCGGTCAGCGTCTATCAATACCTGTCCGGGCAGGGCTTTGGGAACGTGTTTTCTTCCGCCCTCAAGGGGGATCGCCTCTCACTGGCGGCGGCGCTGCTGCTGGTCTCGGCGGTCATGATCCTCGTGTGCCTGATCTGCACGGTCATGTCTTTGGGCAAACACGGAAAGGCCCGCAACCTGATATTGAACCTGATCCAGACGGGCAGCGCCATGGGCGCGGCGGTGTGTTTTTCTCTGACCGATTTCGGCGCTTCCCTGCCGGATTACACCGCCGGGGCGCCGGCCTGGGGCGGGTTTGTCTGCATCGCCCTGTTCGCAGCGCTGCTGGTCTATAACCTGTACCTCGCGAAGCGTGGTCTGCCCGTCAAAAAGACCGTCTGCTACATCGGCGGCCTGCCCAGCGACGAATATTTCCAGTACGTGGAGCAGGGCATGAGCGAGCTGGAGATCCGCAAAAAAATGGTGGAGGCCCTCACGAAGATGCAGGACGAAGTCCGCGCCAAGGCCGCCGAGGCGGAGGAAAAAGCCCGCGCCGAGAAGGCGGAATGGAAATAATAACCAGTTGGAAGTCATCAGTCGGAAGTCGGAAGTCCCGAGGCTGCCTGGTTCATATACTTTATGACACGTGTCGGCACAAGGAACGTGGAATGCAGAAAACTGTTGTTTACTTGATCCTGAATATGATCTGCCGTCGCAAGACGGCAAACCGAGGAGCGTAAGCGACCTGATCGGCGTAAGCCGATTTTGACTTCCGACTTCCGACTGATGACTTCCGACTTAACAGAAAGGACCACTTCAATGACCATCAAAGACCGTTTTCTGAAATACGTTTCCTACTATACCACCTCTGACGAGAACAGCGAGACCGTGCCCTCCACGGCGCGGCAGAAGGCGCTGGGGCGGCACATTACCGACGAGCTGAACGCCATGGGCGTGGAGGCGGAGATGGACGACATGGGCTACGTTTACGCGTATCTGCCCGCCACCGCCGACTGCGCGGGGAAAGACGCCATCGGCTTTATCGCCCACATGGATACCGCGCCGGACGCCCCCGGGGACAATATCCACCCGAAGTGCGTGGTCTATCAGGGCGGGGATATCCCCCTGTCCGACACCGAAGCCATCCGGGCCGATACCTTTGAGTGCCTGGCGAAATACGTGGGGCAGGAGCTGATCGTCACCGACGGCACAACCTTGCTTGGCGCGGACGACAAGGCCGGCGCGGCGGAGATCGTCACCGCCGTGGAATTTCTGAAGACCCACCCGGAGGTCAGCCACCGGGGCGTGGCGGTCTGCCTGACCCCGGACGAGGAGATCGGCAGGGGCGCGGACCACTTCAACTATGACAAATTCCGCGCGCCCTTCGCCTATACCGTGGACGGCGGCGCGCTGGGCGAGATCGAATACGAGAATTTCAACGCCGCCTCCGTGAAGGTGACGGTCAGGGGCGTGAATATCCACCCCGGCTCGGCCAAAAACAAGATGAAAAACGCGGCGCTGCTGGCCTGCGAGTTCGTCAGCCGCCTGCCCGCCGCCGAGACCCCGGCCCACACGGAGGGGTACGAGGGCTTTTATCACGTGACGGATATTTCCGGCTGTGAGATGAACGCGGAGGTGCGGCTCATCATTCGCGACCACGACCGGGAAATCTTTGAGAACAGAAAGCGGTTTGTGGAGAATCTGTGCGGGTACCTGAACACCGTTTACGGCGAGGGGACCTTCACGGCGGAGATCAAAGACAGCTATTACAATATGAAAGAGAAGATCCTGCCCCACTTCCACCTGATCGAGGCGGCGCGGGAGGCCATGCGCAGGGCCGGGGCGGAGCCGGTGACGGTCCCGATCCGCGGCGGCACGGACGGCGCAAGGCTCTCTTATGAGGGACTGCCCTGCCCCAACCTTTCCACCGGCGGCGAAAACTTCCACGGCGTGCACGAGTTCGTTTCCGTCCCCGCCATGGAGACCATGGTGAAGGTGTTAGTTTATTTGACTGAATAAA
>CAMVNL010000270.1 GCA_947168785.1 uncultured Clostridia bacterium
ACTACGAGGCACTTCGGGATTTCGCGGACAACAATCGACCGAACGCATAAGAAAGGAAATGTTTTATGGGATATGAAGGCTCCTGGAGCGGTATGCGCCGCTATCTGGAACAGGATATGCTGGCGGAACCGCTGCGGGGACGCGTCCGGTATAACTGCCCAAGCGGCGTCAATCTGTATGAATTTCAGCGGTTTGAGATCTGCGTAGACGGCAGGTCGATCAAATCATTTTCCTATGACGGCGTCAGAAGTCACCTGCAGCGACGTGGGATGCTGCCAAAGCCTCCCTCCAACGGGTCCATGAATGAGGAGATGTGGGACTATTGGCGTCAGTGCGCGGAAATTGAAGGCGACGTCTCCATGGAAGACCGCACCGAATACACCGACGGGGAATTTGCCGACGCGCTGGAACAATACCGCCTGCAGGATATCCAAACCAGCCTTGCTTCCGATAACCCCATCGTGCGGATGTTTGCCGTACTGGACCGGCGGGTGGGCAAACGGACGCTGGAAAAGCTCAAAGACGAAATCGACCGCCAGCCGGAATGGCTGCAATTTTTTTACCGGCTGCGGCTCGGCGCGGCATAAGAGGAGGCGATTATTCATGCCGGAGATATGGGGTATTGCCGAAAATGAGACCTACGCAGCGAACTGCTCCGGGCAGACTACGTATATCTATCGGAAAGACGGTACGCCGGTCACACAAATCAAAGGGCAGCGCTACGCCTATTGGCCGCTGTTCACGCCGGACGGCAATCTGTGGATCAAGGCCAGCACCGGGCACATGTACGTCTATTCCGCCGACGATTTTTTGCTGATAAAACGCTGGAAAGAGACGAAATACGATTCGCAGGACGGCAACCACATTCTCTCGTGGGACAACCGCCACGTGATCGACGTGCTGCACGAGGACGGACGGCCCGAAAGGGAAAACCGCGCCATTGTTCGCAGGTATGCGATCGACACACTCTCTTTTACAGAGCAAAATATAGAAGGGCTGCCGCACCTCGGTATCACACGGTACGACGACGGCCGCCATTATCTGCTGTTGGATTACGATAAACTGTCGCTGATGGACGAAACCGGCGTGACGGAAAGCAAGCCGCTGCCAAAGAGAGAGGATCTCCGACTGAGCAGCATCATCAGCTTGCAATGCTACGGGTGCACGGAAACAGCATACCGATGGAACCATTTTGCCTACGCGCCGGAAAACGAAAAAATGACCCCCGACGAAATACGCCGTTTTTCATTGAGCGACTATTACAGAAGACTACCCGCCGAAACGCTATGAAACACGAAGCCGACAAAAACAACCCCGGATCCCTGCTGATGCTGACGCTCTCCATGCTGATCTTCGGCACCATCGGGATCTTCCGAAGGATGCTGCCGCTGGATTCCGCCCTGATCGCTTTTTTCAGGGGGCTGGTCGGCAGCGTTTTTTTGCTGCCGCTGTTTTTCCGGAACCGACGGAAAAAGCCCCGGCCCATGGATAAAAAAACGGCCGGAAAGCTGATGCTCTCCGGCGCGCTGATCGGCGTCAACTGGCTGCTGCTGTTCGAGGCGTATAACCACACCTCCGTCTCCGTGGCGACCCTCTGCTATTATATGGCGCCCACCTTCGTGATTCTGGGTGCCTGCATGTTCTTCCGTGAGGCCATGACGCTGAAAAAAGCCCTGTGCGCCGTGGGGGCGCTGGCGGGCATGGCGCTGGTCTCCGGCGTGGTCGAATCCGGCCTGCCGGGAAAGGGCGAGCTGAAGGGCATTCTGCTGGGCCTCGGCGCGGCGGGCCTTTACGCGGCGGTGGTGCTGCTGAACAAGACGGTCAACAAGACCGATCCCTACGCCAAGACCGTGATCCAGCTGGCCTGCGCGGCGGCGGTGATGCTGCCGTACCTGCTGGCGACGGGCGGCTTCTCCGGCGTACAATGGACCGCCGGGACCGTGGGGCTGTTGCTGCTGGTGGGCGTGCTGCACACAGGGGTGAGCTACGCCCTGTATTTCGCCTCCATGGAAGGGCTTCGCACTCAGACGGTGGCGCTGTTCAGCTACATCGACCCCGTGGCGGCGCTTGCCCTCTCGGCGATAATTTTGCATGAACGGCTGACGCCGCTCTCCCTGCTGGGGGCGGCGCTGATCCTCGGCTCCGCCGTAATCGGCGAGCTGCCGCAGAAACAGCGGTCCACAACCGACGGGATCAGAACCCCAGGTCGTCGTTGACCACAATAACGACGATGCGCCCCTCATGGCGGGAATAGCGGGTGATCAGGAACTGGCAGCAGATGGTGTCCGGTGATTTGCAGTCCATGCACTTCCCCGTTTTGGCGCAGGGCGTGGCAAGACCGAACCGCTGGGCGTTGACAGGAGCGGCCACGTTGCGGGCGCGCTTCATAGCGCTGTCCAGATCCGGGCAGATCTTGTTGCGGCCGACGATGCACAGCACGTGCTTCGGCCCCTGGGCGATGGCGGAGACCCGGTTGGAGTTGCCGTCGATATTGACGAGAATGCCGTCGTCCGTGACGGCGTTCACCCCCACCAAAAACCAGTCCGCGTCGTAGGCCTCCAGCATGGCGGCGCGCTTATCCGTATAGGCGTCCCGGTCGATGAAGCGGTAGTCGCCGTTTTTGACGGCCTCCACCAGCCCGATCTCATGGGCGCTCATGGCACCGCCCATGGTGACGCTGCTGCCCGCGGGGATCAGCTCCAGCGCGATTTTCAGGGCTTCCTCTTTTGATGCGGCGTAATACGCCTTCATATTGCGGCTTTCAAAGCCCTTTATCAGTTTTTGCGCCAACAGCTCGTTGCGCTTGGCGATCATGTCGTTCATTCGGTTTTCCCCCTTTTTTAGAATATTATACTCCGAAGGCGCAAAAAGAACAAGTATTTTTTCCGTTCTCCACTGGACAAACCGGAACGGTCTGTGCTATCATAAAGAAAAAAGGAAAAGAAGGAATTATCATGAAATCTCCGATTCTGCGTGCGTTCGCGATTATGATTTCCCTGTTCATGATCATCGCCTGCGGCGTCAACGCCGGCGCAAAGTATGACGTGCGTGACCCCGAAAGCTGCAAGCTGAACTTCACGGTGATCTCCGACACCCATATTGAAGGCAATAACTTCAACCGCTACAAGATTTTTGAGCGCTGCCTGCAGGACGTGAAGAAAAACAAGAGCGGCAATGATGCGATCCTGTTCCTGGGCGACAACACCATGAACGGACAGAACATCGAAAATATGCTGTTCCACGGCACCACGGGCATGCTGCTGAAGAATGAAAAGGTGATGCCCGTGCTGGGCAACCACGATATCGGCAACGGCGAGGGCAATTACGATCAGCTGCAGAACCGCTGGTATGACTATACCGAGGCCTTCTTCGGCTATAAACTGAATCACCCCTACTATTATCAGGTGATCGACGGCTATTACTTCATCGTGCTGGGCATGGAAGCGCAGCTGGTCTACGATATGGTGATGACGGAAGAGCAGTTCGCCTGGCTGGAGGGCGTTCTGGCGGAGGCCGCCGACAGCGGCAAGCCCGTGTTCGTCTTCTCCCACTACCCCGCCGATGACGCCTGCGACGAGAATGAGAACAACACCGACCGGCTGATTGACATGCTGGCGGAATACAACCAGGAGCACGACCTGTTCTACTTCTGCGGCCACACCCACATGCCGCTGTACCTGTTCTGGTCCTTCCACAACAGCGACGGCTTCCCGGAGATCTATCTGCCCCGCAACACGGAGCTGGCCGGCAACGGCGACAATGAGATCTATGAGAAGAGCGGCGACGGCGTGGAAGTGGAAATTTACGAGGACCGCGTGGAGGTCCGCGGCCGCAACTTCTACCGCGGCGAGTGGCTGGTGGACGACGAGGAGACCGGCGAGATGTGCGAAATGATCTACACCCTCAAGAACCCCATCGCGTAAGGAGCTCACTCCAAATAAAATATTTCACCGGCGGGAAGCAGCAGCCTCCTGCCGGTGTTTTTTGTTCTGTAACAGTACTTTCAATCGCTTTGCGGCAGTTCCGCCAGCGGCTCACCGGAAGCGGCCGTGATCCGTACTGTGCCGCCGCGCTCCGTGAACCAGTCAAACAGATGCGCCGCATATTCGTTGGCGTCG
>CAMVNL010000271.1 GCA_947168785.1 uncultured Clostridia bacterium
GAAGACGGGGACATCGACTCATGGCGCTGTTATGCCATTGAGAAGAGGGAAACCGGAGAGGTCGCGGGCTGTCTTTCCTTCTGCAGGCAGAAACTGCTTCACGAATACGATCTCGGATGGATGATGATCGGCGCGTACACCCGGAAAGGGTATGCGGCTGAGGCGGCAGAGGCATTTGCGGAGGCCTTCTGCCGGACACAGGGGATCGATTACCTGATAGCGGTCATGGACGTGGCGGCCTTCGGCATCCTCAACGACCTGTGCGGCCATCCGGAGAAGGGCGAGGCTCTGCGCAAGTCCGCCCGGGAGATGGCGGCGGCGTGGGTCGTCAACGCCCGCGATGAGGAAAACGTCTACCGCCTGGCCTTCGATCAGCCCGGCACCTGGTCCATGAAATACAACGCGGTCTGGGATAAGATCTTCGGGACCGGCGTTTTCCCGGAACACGCCTTCTCCGAGGAGATCGCCTGCCATCTGGCAAAGCACATGAACCCCTACGGCCTGCCGCTGGATAACCGCGCCGCCTACACGAAATCCGACTGGCTGCTGTGGACGGCGACCATGGCGGATACCGAGGAACAGTTCGACGCCTTCGTGGCCTCTCTTTGGAGGGCCTACAACGAGAGCGGCTCCCGCGTGCCGCTGACGGACTGGTATTTTACGGATACCGCCCTTCAGCGGGGCTTCCAGAACCGCACCGTGCAGGGCGGCCTGTTCATCCGGCTGCTGCTTGACAGCGGCAAGTGCCGGGTGTGACAGATATCATCAAACATACAAAACAGCCGTGCGGCCCGTTCGGACCGCACGGCTGCAGTTTTTTTTCGTCGCTTTACGGGCGGACCTGCTCGAAGCGGAAATCCTCAAAGCGGGCGGGTTCCTCCGCGTCGCTTCTGAATACAAAGCACAGGCTGTGGGTGCCGTGGGTGTTTTCAAGGCGGCAGTCGAAGGTTTTGAACACGTCGAAGCCGCCGGTGTTTTCCGCTTTGACACAGCCCAGCACGTGACCGAAGGGGCTGCCCTCCCGGATCTCCACGGTGCATGGCGCGTCGTTGCCGTTGGCCAGCCGCAGGAACAGCCGCGCGTTCTGCCGCATGCCGTTCACGTTCTGGAAATACAGGTAGGAACCGCTGCGGATGCCCCGGATCTCAAAGCCCTCGGCGTTCTCTTTCTTTTCGATCCCGTCGGAGGCGGCGAAGAACCACTCTCCGAGGATCTTGTCCCAGGAGGCGTCGTACTGGCCCACGCCCACCTCCCGGATGAAGGGGTCGCTGACCAGGTCGCCGTTGTCCTTATAGTGGGCGTAGACGATCTTGGTGGTGCGGTAATAGGGGTCGATCTCCTCTCCGGTGCCCCAGTTTTCCGGGATCCCGTAGGTGAAATAGGTCTGGTTGTGGTAGGTGAAGAAGGTGCCGTGGTCGGTGGTATATTCCTCGCAGAATTTACCCCGGAGCGTGTATGGGCCGTAAACGCTGTCGGCGACGGCATATTCGGAAAGATGCGAGTTGAGATAATACTTCCCGTTGCGCTTGGTGAGCCAGCAGGCGTCGCTCATACACGGTTTATCAATGACGACCGGGCGGGGCGGCTCGGCCAGCGAGATCATGTCCTCGTTCAGCCGGGCGATATAGTATTTCTTGCCGTAGATGTTGTAGCCCCACATGATATAGGGCGTTTTGTTCTCGTCGTCGTCGATAAATACGGTGGGGTCGTAGGAGGGCGTATCCGCCAGATTCGGGGGGAGCAGCGGCGCGCCAAGCGGGTCTTTGTAAGGGCCTGCCGGTCCGTTTTCGCTGACGGCCACGCCCGTGCACCATTGGGCCTTTGAATAATAGAAATAATACTTGCCGTTGCGTTCCGCCGCGTCCGTGGCGTAGCACTCCGCGCATTCCCCGAGGAAGGTATCTTCGGGGCGGAGCGTATATTCCAGCTTCCAGTTCAGCAGGTCGTCCGAGGAAAAGATCCGCCAGTCGTCCATGGTGAAGATCGGCTGCCCCGGCCCCCGGTCGTGGGTGGAAAACAGATAGGCTTTTCCGTTGAAAATGTGTACGTGGGGATCGCAGACCCCCTGGTTCGGGATGATTCTCATGCTGATTTCCTCCGGTTATTTTTCGATGGCGGCCCGCTGGGTGTTGGCCTTGCGGATGCCCTCATAAATCGCGTCGCTGAATTTTTTGCTGCGGTCGTATTTGTAAAGTCCGTTCTGTTCCTGCTCGATATCCGTCAGCTGGGTGTAGCAGAAGCCGCACACGCGGGGATTCTGCATCAGCACGGTGGTCAGCCCCGTATAGCGCTCCAGAAATTCCTTTTCCGTCTTCGGCGCGTTGCCGTAGCCCCAGCCGTCTGCCGCGTCCGGGTTCCAGAAGGTGCCGCCGTATTCGGACACCCACACCGGCTGGCCCATGTAGACGTTGTTTTTCAGCTGCTCCTGATGAAGGGGGTTGGGCACGAAGGCGGGGTTCTCCAGCATCTTGTCATAGCAGGCCTTGAGCTTCGCCGGGTCCTGTTCATAGTCGTGGATATCGTACATATCCGTCACGTAGTGCACGCCGCCGGCGGCGTCGATCACCGGGCGGGTGCGGTCCATCTCCTTGGTGACCTCATAAAAGACCTTCTGGCAGATGGGGTCTATCGTTTTGGACCAGTAGGATTCGTTCTGCGGCGCCCAGCCGATGATGGCGGGGTGGGAATAATCCCGCTTTACCGTTTCCATCCACTCCGGCAGGAAATAGCCGATGCTGCGCCCGTCGCCGAGGGTGAAGGAGTTGGCGTATTCGCCCCATACGAGATAGCCGAGCCGGTCCGCCCAATACAGCGTGCGTTCCTCAAACACCCGCTGGTGCAGCCGCGCGCCGTTCATGCCCAGTGCCATGGAAAGCTCGATGTCCCGCCGCAGGAAGTCGTCCGACGGGGCGGTATAGATCCCCTCCGGGTTGAAGCCCTGATCCAGCACCGTGCGCATGAACACGGGGCGGCCGTTGAGCAGCAGCGCCTTGTCGGACAGGGCGACGCTTCTCATGCCGAAATAGCTTTTCACCGTGTCGCCGGTGTCCAGCGCAACGGTCAGATCGTATAATTCCGGCTTTCCCACGTCCCACAGGTGCAGCTCCGACAGCTTCAGCTCCATGTGGGCGCGGCTGCCGGTGAGGGGGATCTTCGCGCGGCCCGCTTCCCGGCCGTCATAGAACGCGACGGCTTCCACCGCCTTGCCGCCCACGGTCTCCACGTCGATGAGGGCGGCGGAGGTGGCCACGTCCGGCGTGATGCGGATGGACGTAAGCGCTTCCTCGGGGGTAAATTCCAGCCACACCGTCTGCCAGATCCCTGTGGTGCGGGTGTAGTCGCAGCCGTTGGATTCATACTGCCGGCACTGTTTGCCGCAGGGCTGGATGCCGCTGCGGTTGTCGTCCTCCGCATAGAGAACGACGGTGTTTTCCCCCGGCTTGACCAGCTTTGTAATATCAAAGGCAAAGGAGGCGTAGCCGCCGGTGTGTTCCCCGGCTTTTTCGCCGTTGATCCACACCACGCTGTGGTAATCCACCGCGCCGAAATGCAGCAGCACCCGGCCGGAGGTCTGCGCCGCGTTCAGCGTGAAGCGGCGGCGGTACCACACGGCGGCGATCCAGTCGGTATAGCCGATGCCGGACAGCCTGCTTTCGGGGCAGAAGGGCACGGTGATTGTCGTGGGCATGGGGGATTTTGCCATGGCGTCGGTCAGCGCCTGCTCCTCCCACAGCCCTCTGTCTATGCCGGAATTGCCGAAGTCAAAGAAAAAGTCCCACTGACCGTTCAGGTTCATCCAGCCTTCCCGTATGAACTGGGGGCGGGGATATTCCGGCCGCGGGATCCCCGCGGGGGCCGCGTCTGTCTTTCCGGGCAATCTGTCGTTCATTTTTTCTCCTTTTTTTCAAAAAAGCTTGTTGATTTAATTATATTGTTTTTTTGCCGTCCGTCAACAGCGGATTTCCGAAAAATGGCAGGCCGCGCATTGACAGGATCTCCCCGGGGCGGTAAAATGGAACCGTCTGAAAAGAAAGGAAGGATCAGGACCGTGAAACAGCGCACCTTCTGCAACCCTGTCAATATCAACTATCAGTACCAGCCCTATTTCCGGGGGCGGG
>CAMVNL010000272.1 GCA_947168785.1 uncultured Clostridia bacterium
AAAAAAGGCGGTTGTCCCCGAGTTGACCCATTTAAACGGATTTTATCATAGTCAAATTGTGACAAACTGGGACAAAAAGAAAAAACCCCGGAACCGTTGTGATTCCTGGGGTTTTGAGCAATTGTAAGGGTCTGTCAGCGCTTGCTGAACTGCGGAGCGCGACGGGCGCCTTTGAGACCGTATTTCTTTCTCTCTTTCATTCTGGGGTCTCTGGTGAGGAAACCGGCCTTCTTGAGAGCGGGGCGGAGATTTTCATCATACTGAAGAAGGGCTCTGGAGAGTCCGTGACGGATGGCGCCGGCCTGGCCGGTGACGCCGCCGCCCTGCACTCTGCAGATCACGTCGAACTTCTCGGAGGTCTCGGTGAGAGCGAGAGGCTGACGGACGAGGAGCTTCAGGGTCTCAAGACCGAAATAATCGTCGATCTCTCTGTCGTTGATAATGATCTTGCCGGTGCCGGGATACACGCGAACGCGCGCAACGGATTTCTTTCTTCTGCCGGTGCCGTAGAAATAAGGATTACCTTCGTACATAATTCAACTGCCTCCCTTTCTTAAAACTCTCTTGCGACGGGCTTCTGAGCGGCATGAGGATGCTCAGCGCCGGCGTAGACGTGTAAACGGGTGATGGCTTTTCTGCCGATGGAGTTGGCGGGAAGCATCCCCTTGACGGCCTTGGTGACCACAAACGCGGGCTTGGTGCCCATCAGCGTGCGGTATTTGACCGATTTCATGTGGCCGATGTAGCCGGTGTGATGATAATAGACCTTCTGATCCAGCTTTTTGCCGGTGAGAACGACCTTGTCCGCGTTGATGACGATGACGTTGTCGCCGCAGTCCACATGAGGAGTAAAGGTGACCTTATGCTTGCCGCGGAGAAGAACGGCAGCTTCAACAGCTACGTCGCCGAGCGTTTTGCCGGCAGCGTCAAGGACGTACCATGCGCGCTCAACGTTCTGAGCGTTTGCCATAAAAGTTGACATAATTCTGCCTCCATAAGAATTTTGAAATTGAATGCTTACAAATAGTATCACAAGGGGGAGAGTTTGTCAACAGCTATTTTTTATTTTTTTGATTTAACACGGTGATTGCTCGCGTTTTCTCTTCTTTTCTTTGATTTTCTTTTGTTTTCTCGGTTTTGATTTTTAAACAATCACGTAACACGGCGTATCACGCCGTCTGGACGCTGCGCATGATGATTTCTTTTACCCTGTAATATACCTTAATTGAAATCGTTCTTCGCAACAATTCAGTTATCTTTATGCGAACTCTCCAGACGGCGCAATGCGCCGTGCTACGATAGTTGTTTGCGCGAACAGCGGCCCGGAGCTGCCGCGCTACGGGATTCGCGTCGCCCCGACAAATCCCCCTTTATCGTTCCTGTGCGTCGTAATAATATAATATCTTTCCGCCCTGCTTAGTCACACGGTTGTAATCGGTGCCGGTGTCGGTGTTGCCGGCGAATTCCACTTCCGCGATCTCGGCGGAGCCGATGAAGTAGGCGCTTCCCACGCCAAGCCGGTAGTTGCCGTCCACGGGGACCTTGAAATCCAATTCATGGCGGGTCTCTTCCGTGTTGTCAAACAGCAGTCCCGCAACCAATTGATCCGTTTCCGCGTCCCGCACGAACAGGCGGAATCGGTGCCCGTCGGTTTTGCCCCGCACGAACAGGGCGCACATCTCGTCGGCTTTTAAGAACAGCCCCTGATACAGCGACAGGTTGCAGCCGTTGGGGTAATGGAGCCTTGCCATGGGATTCTCGCCCCGGACGAACTCTACCGCCGCGCTGCCCGTGGTCTTTGTCATCCACCAGCAGCGGCCGTCCCTGAAATCGCCGTTGCGCAGCGTCCGCATGGAGCGAAAACCGGTCATGCCGCTGACCTGCGTTTCAAAGAAGTTGGTCTCGATGGCCTCGATTTGGTTGTTCTCAAAGCGCACGTCCGTCACGGCCTGCTGGGCGGGGTTGGTGGTGTAGGGATTATACAGCCACACGCCCAGCGTTTTGAACCGGTTGTCATGGACGTAGACGTTCCTCACTTCCATTTGCTCCTGATCCGGGCAGTCGATACCCCACAGGATCATGCCGAAGGCCTTGCACCCGTGGCTTTCCAGGTCGTTGTGGTCCACTTCGATGTTGACGGAGGGTTGGGGCTCGTCGGAGTTCCACCACTCGCTGCGGCGGGGGTCCCGGTAGCTGGAAAAAATGTAGAGGGAGTCGTCGCCGGTGAACATCTTGCAGCCGGTGATCCGCATATCCTGACAGTTCATCATACAGATGCCGTCCCCGTTGCCGAAGCACCATTCAAAGATCTTCACGTTTTGAATGAGGCCGTGGCGGCAGGTGAAGGGCATCATGGCGTAGCCGTGGTAGTTGTTGATGGTCACGCCCTCGATCACGAAGTGATGGCAGCGGAAAAAGCCGATGGGGCAGGTGCGGATCACCCTGTCGGGGTCGGTGCACTCGTCCATGCGGATCACGCCGTTGCCGGTGATCTTGAAGTCGTGAGAGCCCTCCGGTGCGAACAAAAACGGATAGTTTTTATACCATGTGTGGCTCCACTTAATGGTCTCGGACCAGTTGTGACCGAACATCAGCTCATAGGGCTCATAGCCGTCGCCCACGGGCCTGACGTAAGACGCGGCGTCGCCGCTCTGCAGCAGAACCGCGCCGTCCTCAAAGTGCAGCTCCACGCCGGTTTTGAGCACCAGCCCGGAGGTCAGAAACGTGGTGTTTCCATTTAAAATAACGGTACCGCCGCCGCTGTGATAAACGTGGTCGATGGCCGCCTGAATGGCCGCCCGGTCGTTGGTTTTGCCGTCGCCCGCCGCATGGAACGACGCGTCCGTCACGCGGACGGTAAGCGTCTCGCTCATTGTAATCACCCCTGATTGTTCTGTGTGGATAACGGTAAATTGGGGTTTGTCGCGCCGTTGGCGCGACAAAAAAGTTGAGAGTTGAAAGTTAAAAGTTGAAATTCGGAAGCCCTGCCGGGCTTGATGATATCATATAATGCCGACCGCAGGTCCCACATTTCAACTTTCAACTTTTCACTTTTAACTTTTCGAGCGTCAGCTCGACAAATCCCCCTTTGCCTACTTGTATTATAATGTTTTCCCCGGTTTTGTCAATTGTGTGGGCAAAATGAATATTTTTTAATTTTCTCTTGACATTTATACAGCAAAGACGTATAATTCCCGTATATTCATTCAAATTAAGCGCATATTGAGGCAAAAAATATGAAAAAAGTATTCATCGACGGCAGCGCGGGCACCACGGGGCTGCGCATTCATGAGCGATTGTGCGCCCGGGGCGATATCGAGCTGCTGGAGATCCCGGAGGCGCAGCGCAAGGATCCCGCGGTCAGAAGCGAGTACCTGAACGCGGCGGACGCGGCGTTTCTGTGCCTGCCGGACGACGCGGCGCGGGAGGCGGTCAGTCTGGTGACCTCTCCCGATACCGTGGTGATCGACACCTCCACTGCCCACCGCACCAACGACGCCTTCGTCTACGGCTTTCCGGAGCTGACGGGGCAGCGGGAGAAGATCAAAACGGCCAAGCGGATCGCCAACCCCGGCTGCCACGCCAGCGGCTTCATCGCGCTGGTGCGGCCATTGAAGGAAACCGGCCTGCTGAAGGAGACCGCCCGCCTTTCCTGCTTTTCCCTGACGGGCTATTCCGGCGGCGGCAAAAAGATGATCGCCGACTATGAGGCGCCGGAGCGTGCGGAAGCCCTTCTCGCGCCCCGAATGTACGGGCTGGGGCAGACCCACAAGCACCTGCCGGAGATGCAAAAGGTCTGCTCTTTGGCAAACGCCCCCGTCTTCTGCCCGGTGGTGTCCTCCTATTACGCGGGTATGCAGGTGACGGTGCCGCTGTTCCGGGAGGAAGTCGGCGGGTCCATGGAAAACGTCAAAGAAATCTATCAGACCTATTACACCGGCGGCGTGGTGCGATATGCAGAAACCGATGAAAACGGCTTTTTATCCGCCGGAACCTTTTCCGGCAACGACGGCATGACCGTTGGCGCGTTCGGCTGCGACGAGCGGATCCTGCTGGTGGCCCGGTTCGATAATCTGGGCAAAGGCGCTTCGGGAGCTGCCATCCAGAACATG
>CAMVNL010000273.1 GCA_947168785.1 uncultured Clostridia bacterium
GTGGCCTCCATCATCCTGTGCATGGAATCCGTCTTCGGGGTGCTGTGCAGCGCCGTGGTGCTGCACGAGCGCATGACCGTCAACGAGATCATCGGGTGCGTCGTCATGTTCGCCGCCATTCTGGTCTCGCAGTTCGCGGACAGGCTCGGCGCCGGAAAGAAAACAGAGCCTGCGCCGGATCCGTGACCGCATCCAAATCCTGTTTTCGCTCACGTTCCTCCCCGGTAAGCATAAGCTGTACCGAGGAGGAATTTTTTTTGAAACAACCGATAACCCTCTCGGTCGTCGGCGGCGACACGAGGAATCTATATATGGCGCAGGCGCTGGCGGAAAGCGGCTGCGACGTGACGCTGCGGGGCTTTGAGACCTTCGGCGGCGATCTGCCCGCCCAGGCGGAAGAAAGCCTGGCTGCGGCGCTGGCGCGGGAGGCGGTGGTCCTGCCCCTGCCCTGCACCAAAAACGGCAAAACGCTGAACGCGCCTTTTTCACAGGAGGAGATCCCCCTGCGGGAGCTGGCGGCGTTGATCCGCCCCGGCAGTACCGTTTTCGCCGGAATGGTCTCCGACAGCTTCCGCAAGATGTTGGAAGCAGGCGGCGCGCGGGTGCTGGACTATTACCGGGACGAGGCCCTGACCGTGAAAAACGCCCTGCTGACCGCCGAGGGCGTGGTGGGGATCGTCATAGACAAAACGCCGGTGACGGTGTGGCGGATGAAGGCCGCTGTAACAGGATACGGGCGGGTGGGCTATTTTGTCTGCCGCCTGCTGAAGGCCCTTGGCGCGGCCGTCACGGTCTACGCCCGCAGCCCCGTGCAGCGGGCCAAGGCGGAAGCCGCGGGGCTGACCGCCCTGCCCCTTGCGCTGCTGGCGGAACAGACCCACCGCTTCGCCGTGATCGTCAACACGGTCCCTGCGCCCGTACTGGGTGAAGACGCCGTCCGCAACACCAAAAAGGACTGTCTGCTGGTGGAAACCGCCAGCGCCCCCTACGGCGTGGACTTCGACGCCTGCCGCGCCAACGGCAGGGAGCTGGTCAAAGCCTTCTCGCTGCCCGGCCGGACCGCCCCGAAAACCGCCGGGATCCTGATTGCCGACGCCATTCTCGGCATGATGAAGGAGGCGAATCTATGGAACCCCTGAATATCGGCTTCGCCCTGTGCGGGTCCTTCTGCACCTTCTCACAGGTGATCCCGCAGCTGGAAGCGCTGGCAAAGGAAGGCCACAACGTCTTCCCCATCATGAGCGTCAACGCGGGCACGCTGGACACCCGCTTCGGCAGGGCCGCTGACCACCTGGCGCGGATCGAAGCAGCCTGCGGCAGAAGGGTGATCGCCACCCTGCCGGAGGCGGAGCCCATCGGCCCGAAGAAGCTGCTGGACGTGCTGATCATTGAGCCCTGCACGGGCAACACGCTGGCAAAGCTCGCCCACGGCGTCGCCGACACCCCGGTGACGCTGGCGGCGAAATCACACCTGCGCAACGCAAGGCCGCTGGTGATCGCCGTTTCCACCAACGACGGGCTGGCCGGGGCGGCGGAGAACATCGGCCGCCTGCACAACCGCAAGCACGTCTTTTTCGTGCCCTACCGGCAGGACGACTGCGAGCACAAGCCCACCTCGCTGGTGGCGGATTTCACCAAAACCCGCGACGCCATGCTGCTGGCGCTGGAGGGCAGGCAGATACAGCCGGTCCTTCTGTGACGATACGCAAAGCGCCCCCGGACGGAAACCCCGTCCGGGGGCGTTGATGTTGTATGGTTGCGTCAGCCGAAGAGGACCTGCATCATCCAGCCCTCAAAGACGGGTTCGTTATCCTTGAAATCGCCGGAGGGGATCAGATACGCCGAGACGATGGCGCTGTAACGGCAGCACCCGGCGATAGCTTCGAGGCTTTCGCCCACGCTGCCGTCCTCGGCACAGCAGAAGGGCACGATGGCCTTATTCATCATGTCGTAGTCCTCCAGGAAGGTGGCCACGGCCATGGGGATGGTTCCATCCCACACCGGGAAGTCGAGGTTTTCCGGCTGATCCTTCAGGGCGGGGCGGACGTTCTTTTCTTTCTCCTCGCGGATCGTTTCGGCCAGTTCCGCCGGATCGTCGGGATAGTCCTTTTTCGTCACGATCTCGATCAGGTCCAGATCGCGGGCTTCAGCGGCAAATTCCGCCGCCTCTTTGACGACGTCGTTGTGGGAGAAATAGACCACCACGGCGTTTTCCGCCTGCTCGACGCTGTAGGTCAGGCTGTCGACGGCGTCCACACCGCCGTTTTTCGCCGCGTCGGTGGCGGTGGCGTCGGTGGCCGTAGCGTTTTTGTTCTTCGCGCCGCAGGCGCACAGGCCCGCCAGCATCGCAAGACACAGGGTCAGCGCAATCAGTCGTTTCATTTGATCGGTCTTCCTTTCCTGCTGTGCATAAAGTCCTTCAGCATGCCGCACCAGTCGGTTTGGATGATATCGAACCCGCGGTCGATCAGCCAGCCCCAGCCCCGCTCCGGCTCGCCGGCGGCGGAGATGTCGTCGTTGTGCCCGGCGCTGAGAACTTCTTTATAATTGTAGACGATGGCGTTGGCAAACAGCACCATCCCCTTTTCGTGCATGGCTTCGATATACCGGCGGGAGGCCACGGGGGCGGTATCCTTCTCAAAGAGGATCTCCGCGCCGATGCAGTTGATCCCCTGGCTGCGGAGCATATCGGTGACGGTATCCTCCTCCCGCACGATGGGCATGAACATAAAGTCGGCGGCGCACTCCTGCAGGGGCTTCAGGAATTTTTCCTTGAGGGCGGTTTTCACCACCACCTGCTTTTCCACGCCCACCCGGCGGATCTCCGCGCTGATGCCGGGGATATCCGTCCAGAACTTGTCCACGTTGATATAGCACTTCCCCTTCAGAAAGTCCAGCACGTCGCAGAGCTGTTCCACGCCGAACTGGGTCTCGTCGTTATCCTGGTTGACGTAGCGGAGCTTTCCCACCTTATCGCCCTTCATGGCGGAGATCAGCCGGTGGGAACCCAGATGGGCGGATTCCTTGCCGGGGTGGAAGACGAACATCTTTCCGTCGCGGCTGACGGTCACGTCCAGCTCGATCATATCCGCCCCCTGTGCCAGGGCCGCCGAAAAGGCCGCCATGCTGTTGCAGGGGATGTTGCCGCCGCTGACGCCCCGGTGGGCACAGATCAGCGAACGGCCTGCCGCATTGTTGACAATGCTGTCGTTGAAATCAAACATACATTCACCCGTTTTTCATCATAATCTCATAAACGTCTCTCAGACAGATATTAACAGGACTGGCTTAAAAAGAGATTAAAGGAAGCTGAAATCATTCCAGCATAAAATCGACCGCCGCCTGCGCCGTCAGGGAGAGCTGCTCCTGCCGGGAGACGGTGGGGACGCCGTCGCCCCGCTGGTCGCCGTAGCTGCCGAAAAAGGCGTGGCAGCCGCCCTCGATCACCAGTTCACGGAAATCCGCAGGCAGGCAGGCCAGCCGTTTGTCGTAGGCGCTCCGGTTCAGCACGCGGTCTTCGCTGCCCCGCACGCAGAGCACCCGCAGGCCGCTTCCGGTCAGGTCCTTCGTGGAATAGGCGGCCAGCAGCAGCAATCCCTCCAGCTCGTCCGCATGGTCCGCCGCGTAATACGCCGCCATGACGCCGCCGAGGGAATGACCGCCCACGTACCAGCGGGTCACCGAGGGGAACCGCGCCGGAATGCCCTCCGCGGCGTTTCCGTCCAGCACCGCCAGATTGAAGGGCATCTTGCAGAGGACGCACAGCACGCCCCGCTCCTGCAGCATTGCCATCAGCGGCGCGTAGGCGGTATATTCCACCTTGCCGCCGGGGTAAAAGATGAGGCCGGCCTTGGCGTGTTCCGGCGCGAACACCAGGCAGCGCCCGCCGCCGTTTCTGATTTTGTATGGGCCTGCCGGAGCGGCGCACACCGCCGCGGCGGTTTCATCCATGCGGTAGTAATCCGCCGTATAGACGCCGAAGGCCGCGCCGGAAAGCACCAGCGCCGCCAGCAGGATCAGCAGGAGCTTTTTCACTTTTTTCATACAGACGCCTCCATAGCGGGCCGGGGGGATATCAATGGAATGGCCGGGCCCTC
>CAMVNL010000274.1 GCA_947168785.1 uncultured Clostridia bacterium
CCGCGTGTGGCTGGAGGGGTATCACTCCTCCGGATGGGGCACCACCCTTGAAAGCATCACCGCCCCCACGGGCGACAACTTCCTGTTCGGCGCAAACCTGCTGAATCTGCACGGGCTGTACTATTCCACCAATGGCGGCTTTTTCGAGTGGGCGCCGCCGGATTTCCACTTCCGCATGCCCTACTGGGACGATATGGCCCAGTGGCTTCTGAAATACCGTCGGCTTTCCGCCATGCTGACCACGGGCGTACACCGCTGCGACGCGGCGATCTTCTACCCCGTCTCCTCCTGCGACTACGGCGAAAACGCCGAGCAGTGCGTGGGGGCCACCTTCGCGGTGGCGGAATTTCTGATGGAGCACGGGCTGGATTTTGATTTCATCGACCACCAGTCCATCGGCAGGGCGACCTTTGAAGAGGGCGAGCTGCGGGTGGCCGGCGAACGCTACCGGGCGCTGCTGCTGTGCGGCGTGGACTGCATCCGTTATGAGACGCTGACACAGGCGAAGGCATTCGCCGAGCAGGGCGGAACGGTGATCTTCTTCGGGCTGACGCCCGATTGCAGCGACCGGGCCGGCAAACACGACGCGGTGCTGGAGGAGACGGTGGAGGCCATGCTGGCGCTGCCGGGCTGCCGGTTGATCGACGATCCCGACGATCTGCTGGCCTTCCTCAACGGGCGGATCACCCGCAGCTTTCTGCCGGACGCCGCCGCGAAGGGGAAGGTCTACGCCACCAAACGGGTCGACGGCAAAGACTGCCTCTATTTCGTCCGCTACGCGCCCAAGGACAGCGTCTGCCGCTTTGAGGCGACGGGCACGCCCTATCTGCTGGACTCCTACACCGGCGAGACCGCCCTGCTGACGGGCACGGTGGAAAAGGACGGCTTTACCTTTATCAAAATGCCTCTGGAAGCAGAGGCGGACACGCTGATCCTGTTTACGGAGGACGCTATCGGCTATGACAGGGAGATCAACACAGCCGGTTTTACCGTGCCGGAAACGGTAAAAGAGACCCTGCTGGACGGCGACTGGGATTTTTCGCTGATCCCCACCCTGAACAACGCCTACGGGGATTTCTATCTGCCCGCGGGCGGCATGATCGGCCCGCAGGCCAGATTTTTCGACTGCGCAGAAACGGACGAGACGCTGACCCCGCCCAAGGACTATCCCTACCGGCAGCTTCCCTTCTGCGGCAGCGTGGCATTCAAAAAGCTGGATACGAAAGGGCAGACAGCCTTCGTGTGCGACTATCTGGCGTCTTCACCGAAAGCGGCGACAAAGGAGAAGTTCTATCTCACCGGAAAGGAATATCGTTTCACCGTGCCGACGCTTCACGACCGCTACGGTTATATCTGCGCCGACGACTATGAAACGCGGCTGTATGAACAGGGGCACCACGGCCTGAAGGGCCGCGTCTACGGCGACAACCTGTACTTTGACGGCGACTGCGTCTTTGTGACGGACGTATTCGCGGAGGAAGAGACGACGGCCTTTCTGACCGCAGACGGCTACGCGCCGGAAAAGCTGTATCTGAATGGGACGGATATCACCGACCTGCCGGAGACCGTGACGCTGAAAAAAGGAGTGAACCGCGTTGTCGCAGGCTTCACCTATGACCGGAACAACTGCCCGGATTACCGCAACCGGGGAAAAATCAAGCGGGCGGGCATCCATTTCACCAAGGCGAGAACGCCCCGGGAGACCGGCTACCCGCTGGCAGTCCCATCCTTTGCCAACGGCGATTACTTCCGATTTGTGAACGTTGCAACGAGAGGACGCGTCTTCTGTTACCGCTTCGTCACCGCGCCGGGATTCAAGGGCTTTACCGCCAACGTCTTCGGCGAGCTGCTCAGCGCCTTCAACAACGGCGCGCCCATGGCGGTGGAAGCTGCCGGGCAAGGGAACTTCGGCGGCAACCGCTATACCGTGACGGACCTTGAAGGCGGCGGACAGTTATCCGTGGCGGCGTTTATCGTCAGAGCGTGGCCGGGATATGAATACACCGCCGCCCTGCCGGAACCCCTTGATCTGATCTGCGGCGAGGGCAAGCTCCCCTGCGGCGACGTGTCGCAGGTGGGGGCGCTGGTCAGCTACTCCGGCAAAATGCGCTACGTGAAAAAGGTCAGCATTGAAAGGATCAACCTGGACGAACGGTTTATCCTTGAAATCGGCGACGCGGGCGCCACGGTAAAAGCGGAGATCAACGGAAAAACCGCCGCGGTATTCACCAGCCGCCCCTTTACGGCGGATATCACAGAATACGTTTTGAACGGTGAAAACGAGGTCGCGCTGACGGTTTCCAATACCCTGTGTAACCACTATTCCACGATCCCCTCTTTTTATTCCAACTTCCCACAGGACGCCAAGAGCGGCCTGATCGGCCCGGTGACGATCCGCACGATACGGGTCAAATCCTCCGTGCCGGACGCGCCGGAAGAGGAATAAGGCAATAAAAAAAGAAAGGCTCCCGATGAGGGAGCTTTTTTTTGTAAAAAACAGCAACACGACGCCTTGCGCCGTTGTAACGCAGTTTCAATTGAACGGAACGATTTCCGTCACAGCTGTTCCGCCAGAAAATCGAGAAGCCGGTCGATATTCTCCGGATCGTGCTCAATCTCCTTGGAATACCGTCGGGAAACGGCTTCAAAAGCGGTTTCCGTCCGGCGGGAAATCTCCATGCAGGCCGCGACGCTGAGCAGAATGAACGCCGTCCACAGCAGGATATCGCCGTCGTTGACGGGCTTTAAGAAATAACGGTAGAGAAAATACCGCAGGGCACGCTTCACCGCGTCCGGGGGCGGTTCTTTCCCGGAAAAATCCGCTTCCCGCGACGCAAGGAACGGATGGTCGACCGTCCGTTCCAGCAAAACACGCCACTCCTCGGTCAGGATCTCCGCATCGCTGAGCAGAAAACAAAGATAGCGATCCCGCAGGGCGAGAAATGCCGCCTGATCCTCCGTTGTCGTTTCAACATAAACGGACGACGATACCACCGCGTCAAAATCATAGACGATATCCGACGGGTCAAATCCGTCCGCGATCTCCTGCAGGTCCTCCGCCATGGCCCGAATGCGGGCGGCGCTTTCGGCAAAATCACATTCCGCCGCCGTTTGAAGCGCGGCGGCCCTGCCCGCGATCAGCAGGTTCAGAAGGCCGTCCTCCGTCTCCGGCGGGACGGGATAGACATCTGCGCTCAGCGGTTCCGCAAAAATCAGCGCTGCCGCGGCCGGACAGGACAGGGAGGGACACTTTTCCGTAAAGCCCTCGTATTCCTCAATAAAATAGGGGTACTGGCGGCACACCGCGCTTGTCGCCGCCTCCCCCAGGGCCGCGTGAACGTCACAGAGCCTGTCCGGATTCAGAAACGGGCATTTCCCCTTTACCAGCGGGAAATAGGCGTCGCCGTCTTCATCCACGGAGAGGGCGGAACGAAGCCGCTCCCCTAACCGCCCGGGCACGGAACGATAAAAAGATACCGTATCCGGATCGATGCAGATCTCCCACGCCTCACAGCAGGAATCGGGACAGTCCCCCGCAAGGCAGGAAAAACGCTGGCAATATTCCGGATACAGTATCTTCATATGTTGTCTCTGTGGGATCAGATGGAGATCTCCATGGCGATCTTATAGAGATCGAGATCGATGGATTTCTTCATGTTGAGGGCTTCCACGATATCGTAATCGACGATGGCTTCCTTCTGCATGGCCACCACGCGGTTGCCGACGCCGTTGAGCAGCAGGTGCGCGGCGTAGTTGCCCATCTGGCTGGCGACGACCCGGTCCTTCACGGAGGGAGAACCGCCGCGCTGGACGTGGCCAAGCACCGTGGCGCGGCTTTCCACGCCCAGATTGTGCTCGATATACTTGGCAAGGGCGCCCACGTCGTTGAGGCCGCGGTCCTTCAGCTGATCGGCCACGCCCTCGGCCACCACGATGATAAAGTGCTGCTTGCCGGTCTTCTGGGTCCGTCTCATGCGCTCGATAATGTCGCGGTCCACACTGAACTCCAGCTCGGGGATCAGGATGGAGGTGGCGCCAATGGCGATGCCGGCGTTCAGCGCCAGATAACCGGCGCGGCGGCCCATGACCTC
>CAMVNL010000275.1 GCA_947168785.1 uncultured Clostridia bacterium
CCAGCACGGCGATATCCGTGGCCTTGGCGCCTCTGGCGCGCATTTCGGTAAAGGCCGCGTGGCCGGGGGTGTCAAGGAAGGTGATGTCGTTGCCGTCCAGCGAAACGCGGTACGCGCCGATGTGCTGCGTGATGCCGCCGGATTCGGTGGAGGTAACGTGGGTGTTCCGGATGGCGTCCAGAATGGAGGTCTTGCCGTGGTCCACGTGGCCCATGACCACCACGACGGGGCTTCTGGGCTCCAGGTTCTCCTCGTCGTCCTCGGTGGCGTCAATGATGCGGTCCTCGATGGTGACGACCACCTCGCGTTCCACCTTCGCGCCCAATTCCGTCGCCACGATCTCGGCGGTGTCGAAGTCGATGGTCTCGTTGACGCTTGCCATGATGCCGTAGGAGAACAGCTTTTTGATGACCTCGGCGGCCGTCATTTTCAGCTCGCTGGCCAGCTCGCCCACGGTGATCTCGTCGCCCACCTTGATGACAAGGTGACGCTTGGCCCGCTCGTCGGCGATGCGCTTCAGGCGCTCGGCCTCGGTCTCGCGCTTGCGGCGCGGCCCCTGCTTCTTGTTGTACTGCTGGGACTTCTGTTTGATCTTCTGCTTGCGGTTATCCGCCTCGCGCTCGGTGACGGTGCGGGAGGACATGTTCTCGTACTTCTCGTTGTACTTATCCAGCTCCACGTCCTCGGTGCGGGTGTTGACCGTCTTTCTCTCGCCCTTGGTTCTGGCCTGGACGAAATTGGGATCGTTCTTGTTTTCTTTCTTTTTGAAGGGCTGGGCGGGCGAGGCGTTGCCGGTTCTGGGCTTGCCCTCGTTCTTGCCGCCCTTGCCCTGCTGTGAAGCGGGCTTGCCGGTCTGGCCGGGCTTTGGCTGCCCCTTGGCCTCCGGCTTGCCGGCGGGCTGCTTGCCCTGGGGCGCCTTGGGGGCCTCGGCGGCAGGCTGCGCGGTGGCCTGCTCGGCGGTCGCCTCCGCGGGGGCGGCGGGAGCCTCCTCCACGGGCTCCGGCTTTTTCATGGCGAAATAGGCATTGAAATCCGCCGCCTCATTCTCCACGGTCATCCGGTCGAAAAGCCAGTCCAGCTCGTCGGTGGTCAGCGCGGCGGTGGATTTGCGCGGCGTGTCGTCCAGCTTTTTCAGCATCTCGATCACGGCGGCGCTCTTTAATGCGAAATCCTTCGCGAATTCCTGTATCTTGTATTTTTTCTCTGTCATATACGTAAAACCTCCTCAAAGTCAGAGTGTTTTCTCTATTGCGTTGGCGAAGCCTTCGTCCTCTACGGAGAAGATGCAGCTGCGCTTGCCCAGGGCAAGGCCCGCTTCCTCCATTGTGAAACCGGCGTGAAGGATCTTGCCGGGGAACGGGGCGGCGTTCAGTTCTCTCTCATGGCGGGGGGAGGCGTCGGACGTGAGGATCACGGCACTGGCCCTGCCCTTTCGCACCGCGTCGAAGACCGCGTCGTGGCCCACGCCCAGCTTTCCGGCCCGGCGGCACAGCCCCATGAGGGACAGCAGCTTATCCATCGGCGATCTCCTCCGCCAGCCGGTCGTAGACCTCCGGGGGGACCGGGCATTCAAAGGCCTTGCTGAGCCGGTTGGCCTTTTTGGCCGCCGCCAGACACTGTCCGCTGCGGCAGATATAGGCGCCGCGGCCGGATTTTTTGCCGGTGAGATCCACGCTGATCTCCCCCTCCGGGCTTCTGACGATCCGCACCAGTTCCTTTTTCGGCTTCATCTCATTGCAGCCCGTGCATTTACGCATGGGAATTTTCTTCTGCTGCATAACGGACCGCCTTTATCAGAGCTGGATCATCGGCTGATAGTTGCCGTAGTAGGGCTTGATGTCGATCTTCCAGCCGGTGAGCCGGGCGGCGAGACGGGCGTTCTGGCCCTTGTTGCCGATGGCCAGCGACAGCTGGTTTTCCGGCACCGTCACGCGGCAGCTTCTGGTCTCTTCGTCCACGATCTCCACGCTGACGATCTCAGCGGGGGCGAGGGCGGCGGCGATAAAGAGCTTGGGATCCTCGTTGTACTTGATGACGTCGATCTTCTCGCCGCCCAGCATTTCGATGACCTTGTTCACGCGGCTGCCCTTGGGGCCGATGCACGAACCAATGGGGTCCACGTTCTCATCCTTGCTGGCCACGGCGATCTTGGTGCGCGCGCCCGCCTCGCGGGAGATGGACTTGATCTCCACGCTGCCGTCGTAGATCTCCGGCACCTCCTGCTCGAACAGGCGCTTGACAAGGCCGGTATGCACGCGGGAGATAATGATCTTGGGGCCCTTTTCGGTGCTCTTCACGTCCACGATATAGATTTTGATGTAATCGCCCACCTTGAGGCGCTCGCCCGGGATCTGCTCCTTTCTGGGCAGCAGGGTTTCGGACTTGCCGATCTCCACGGTGGCGTCGCCGGTGACGGGATCCACGTTGGTCACCTTGGCGGTGACGATCTCCTTGTTGCGGCTCTGGAACTCCGCCAGCACCTGCTCGTGCTCGATCTCGCGCACGCCCTGACGGACGGTGTGCTTCACGGTCTGGGCGGCGATGCGGCCGAGGCTTTCCAGCTTCAGCGGGATCTGCACCTCGTCGTCCAGCTGGGCGCCGGGCTTATAGGCCTGGGCGTCTTCCACGGTGATCTCAAGGCGGTCGTCGAAGACCTCTTCCACCACCAGCTTATGCAGGTAGATGTGCAGCTCATAGGTATTTTTATCCAGTTCGCAGGTGATGCCCTCTTTCACGCCGTATTCTTTTCTGGCGGCCACGGCGATGGCGTTGCAGACCTTCTCGCAGAGCTGGTCTTCCGAAATGCCCTTTTCCTTCTGAAACAGCAATAATGCGTCACGAAAATCCGTATTCATTTTTTGGTAATACTCCCTTTCCTTCCGTTTTAAAAATTGGGGTCAAAATCGTCAAGCCGGATGCTTGACGCGTCTTTTTTATCAAACGTATAGAGAGAGCCGTCCGGGAATTCCACGGTGACCTGCCCGTCCTCATAGCCTCTCAATACGCACTTATGCACCTTCGCGTCGTTCACCGCGGTGCGGAACTTCACGGTGAGATCTGCGCCGATGAAGGTCTTAAAATGGAAATCCCGCACCAGCTCGCGCTCGATCCCGGCGGAGCTGATCTGCAGGTTGTAGCTCTGCTCGATGGGGTCCGCCTCGTCGAGAGGCGCATCTAGCGCGTCGTTCATGGCCACACAGTCGTCGATGGAAACGCCGCCCTCTTTGTCGATGATGATGCGCAGGTACCAGTTGGCGCCCTCTTTGACAAACTTCACGTCCCACAGGACCAGCCCCAGCTGCTCCGCCAGGGGTGCTGCGATCTCCCACACGGTATTGACGGTGTTGCCGCCCTTCTTTTTCTCCGGCATAGCGCCCTCCTGCCCGCCGCGCGAACGGATCCCCCGGGAGCGACCCTCCGCCGCCCCGCGGAAAAAGACCGATGCCGCGCGCCGATCAAAATTTCATTACAACAAAACAAATGAGCGGGTCGCCCCACTCATTGTCAATGCCTAACTTAGTAACAGATGTATCTTATCATATTATAACAGAGAAATCAAGTCCTTTTTGAGAATTAAAAGAATTTTTTTCGGCGTTTCAAAAAAAGGTATTGACATTGCGCCGATTCGCGTGTATAATAAACGCCGTGGTAAGCGACAAAGCGCTGTAAATCCATGTGCTGCTATGGCTCAGGCGGTAGAGCGCATCCTTGGTAAGGATGAGGTCACCAGTTCAATTCTGGTTAGCAGCTCCAAAAAAATCCCACACGCACGTGTGGGATTTTTTTCTTCTTCACTCTTCACTATTCACTCTTTACCGAAAAAGCCCTTGGCCGCGGACGGATCAAGGGCTTTCCTGTTTCAAGGCCGGCGCTGTCCCTTGTCTTGCCCGACAATCTGCAATGGACAAAAGAACAGAGATCCCCGAACACGGTTCAGGGACCCCTGTCTGTCGGGCGCTGTGAAGACAAGCGTCCGGGCTGCGTATTTGCTTAATTGATCGTGATCTGTCTGGGCTGGCCGGCGAGGTTCAGCTTGACGTTCACGGGGCTGTTCATCATCGACGCGGGGATATAG
>CAMVNL010000276.1 GCA_947168785.1 uncultured Clostridia bacterium
GCAGCGGAACCGGGATTTCCGCCCACGTTGACCGCCTTTGCGTTGATTCCGAGGTATCCGTAGCCGAGATTGTCTACCGTGTAGGTAACGGCCTTGTTGCCGGAAATCGTATGGTTGCTGTTGAGAGCGGAGATTGCGTCGACCATATCAGTGGAGAATGCGGGATCAATCGCGTCCAGCGAGCCGCCGACGAAGGCAGCCCAGGAATTATCGGTTTCAATGAACCGGAGCGTTTTGACCTTTGGCGCTCCCAGATAGTAGCGCTCATTGGCGGTAAAGGTGATCACGCCGTTTTTGTACTCCTTGAATACGTAGGGGCCCGCGCCGAGAGGCTTCGACGTTTTGGCGCGCACGCCGGACAGGTCGCCTTTGGGGAAACCGAAGCGGTTTTTGCTGTAATTATAGAGCGAGGCGTCGCCGTAATAATGCAAGGGCGCAATGGGGATTCCCAGCACATAAACGGCAGGTGCGGAGAATTGCGTCATATGGACCCGCAGGCTGTTATTTCCGGTTTTAATGATACCGCGGATGTGATCGGCAGAGGCGCCGGTTTTGATACCGATATAGTAATCAGAAAAGAAATTCGGGAATACGTCGTCAAGAGAAAGAGTAACGGCCTCGACGGAGAACATATCCGCCAGATTTGCGCCGTAGGCGTCGGTCAGCATGGCAGCAAACTCGCTTTCATTGGTTGCGCCGCCAAATCCCCAGGCGAAAGCGGCGTCCGCAAGATTGTCGGCGAAGCCTTCGTTCAGACAGTAGGAAACGATATCCTTAACCAAAGCGGTGACGGCTGCGTCGTAACGGCTCCAGAATTCGATCTGCTGCGCCTTGGTGAAATCGGAATAATCGGAAGAGTACCGGCCTGCGTTAAAGATCCGGTTGGCGAGGATATCTATGCCGGCCCTGTATTCAGACATACCGTCGATGGGGAGTGATGCGAAGTTGGTGGTGCCGTAATATGAAGGGTCCGCAAGAACATACATACTGAAGATCACGTCGTCGACCGTCAGGGGTTTGCCGTCGGAGAAGGTGACGCCCTCGCGGAGAACGAAGTCATAATCGACTGATCCGTCTTTATTGACGGTGACGGTCAGATCGGACATGCCGGGATAGGTGTAATTCGTCCCGTGATAAGGAATGGGTTTTCCCGTAATTCCCTTTTCCACCACTGCGCCCAGACGGTCAGTGCCCAGCAGGGACACGGAGGTCATCGACCACACGTCCTGGTCGTAAGACGTTTCGCTGAAAAAGGGAGAGAACACCCCGTTGAAGTAGGGGTAGCCCACGTTCAGCACTGTATCAGACTGCCGGGAACCGTAGGGAACGATCTGCCCGTTTACGATGGCGTCCAGCTTGACGGAAACGCGCAGAATGACGCGGGCGTCGGCGGAAGTAATCAGCCCGTCCCGGTCGACGTCTGCCGTCTGCGTCGCTTCACGGCTCAGCGTTTCCAGTCGCACGGAGGCCCGGAGGGCAAGCCTCGCGTCGGCAGAGGTAACAACGCCGTCGGTGTCAACGTCGCCGGGGGCCGTGGCAGAAGCTGACGCTGCCGTAAACGCGAAGCACGATAGCAGCAGGCACAGAATCATGGTAACTGCGGTTGTTTTTTTGAACATACGAGATCTCCTTTTTTACATAGTTTATCAAAACTCGTCCCGAGGGACGGGGTCTGAACAAAAAAACAGAGGGATGGGACCGGACGCAAGGCCATCTTACTCCCCGAGGATGGGCTGGCCGTATTTGAACAGGGCGGCGTTGATCTCAAAGACGTCGTAGACGTGGTGGGTGATGAAATAGGTCACGATGAGATCGAACTTGCTGCTGGGGGAAAAGGCGATCTCCGCCCTTGCCAGCAGGTCCAGCATGGCGGGCATGTCCAGTTCCAGCGCGATGGCGAAGGCCACCGCCGTTTTCTTTTTGGGGCGGTAATCCGCCTTGCACCGGATGCGGGAGAACACCTTCCGGTCGATATTGGCCTTTTTATAGACGGTCACGTCGTCCATGCCGCTGGCGTCGATCAGCTCAAACAGCTTCTGCTGAAAGGTCTGCCCCGCGCCGTCCAGCACCCTGTCCAGCTCCGCTTCGTCCGGGGCGGCGAAGGGCGCGTCCGCGGCAGCCTGCGGAAGGGGGGCGGGCATGGCGTATGCTTCTCTGAACGCGGTGGACGGCATGGGCGCGAAGGGCTGCGCCGCGTCGGGGAATGCGGTTTCCGGAGGCTCGTCCGGCGCAAAAAGGTCTTCTCGCTCGGCGGCCGGCTGCCGCTTTGCGGCTTTTTCGCTAACGTCCGCGTCGGCGGCGACGCTGCCGAAAAAGGCGTTATCCGGCGGGGCGTTCTTGGCCGTTTTTCGCGGCGCGCGGCTTCTTCCTGCGGCAGGGGCGGCGGTTCTGCCGGGCAGCACGACCGTTTCGCCGCCGTATTCCGCCTGATGGAGCGACCGGGCCGTGCGGCTGTCGATGAACTGCTCGATCTCCCCCGCCAAACCTTCGGAGAGGGCGAAGGAACGGTCGTCAAAGACCACCAGCGTGACCCGCGTTTCGTGGGTCAGCAGAAATCGCCCGATCTCGGAGAGGGCGATCTCCAGCGCCTCGTCCTTGGGGAAGCCGTAGCTGCCGGTGGCGATGAGGGGAAAGGCCACGCTTTCGCAGCCGAGGCTGTCCGCCAGCGCGAGGGAATGGGCATAGCAGGCGCGCAGGGTCTCCCGCTCGCCCTTGCCGCCGCCCTCCCACACGGGGCCCACGGTATGGATCACGTACTTGGCGGGCAGGCGAAAGGCGGGTGTGAAGACGGCCTGCCCCGGGGCGATATCCCCGATCTTTTTCCGCTCCGCCAGCAGACGGCGCCTTCCCGCGGCGCGGTACACGGCGGTATCCGTCCCGCCGCCCACCACGGGGCGCGGGTTGGCCGTGTTGACGATGGCGTCGGCCGCCACCTTCGTGATATCGTTGCGGATGATGGAAAAGGGCATAGCGTTACCTCGGCGTCGGAAAAAGATGAAACTGCCGCGCGCAAGGCGCGGCGGTGATAAAAGGATCAGAGCGGAAAAGAAGGGGCTGGAAGCGGCCCGCCGCGCGGAACGTTACAGCAGAACGTCCGCGTTGGCCCCGTCAAAGATATCGTCGCGGTCGGCCGTCATCCGGCAGAATTCCTCGAAATTTCTCCGGGAATCGTCGATGCCTCAACTGTGGCCCCGGAGATAAAAGCGGCGGGTGTTTCCCGCTGTCAGAACGGACGGAAGCGGTTGAAGAAGGACAGGATTCGGTTGAAGAAGGTGATGATTTTGCCGAAAAATTCCAAAAACCAGCCGGGTGCGCGGTTCTCGTCCACGTTCAGGTCGGCAATGCGGGCGCTTTCATAGAAGGAATGGAAGGTGCTGCCGTCAGCGTCGCCGCCCGCCATATAGGTCAGGGCGTAAACGGCCGCGTGCAGCGCCAGCTCGCCGGCGATATGCTCGTAGGTCATCAGCGTGATGCCCTCCCCGCCGTAGGTCTGTTGTGTCTCGGCCAGCTTTTTCACCGTCTCGTCGAACACCCCCGCGTTGAACAGCTGGGGATAGTCCTCCACCGGCACGGCGATATACACGGTGGAAACGCCGTCCTTCGTCACGGTGACGGTGAAGGTGGCGTCCGCCGCGATCTTGTCCGCGCAGCCCGTCAGGTCTTCCGTCTTTGCGAAGGCGTATTTCGACAGCACGCCGGCGATCTCGGCGGCGGTCACCTTGCCGTTGCCGTCGGTATCGTAGAGGTGGGCGGTATCGGCCTCGATCTGCGCGCCGTCCTCCGCGCCCACAAGGGCGCCGATCACTTCCGTTTCAACGGTCTGCGCGTCGTTTTCGTCAAGGCCCTCCTCCTGCGCGAAGGCGACTGCGGTCATCGAACCGGTCAGGCACAGGCAGCAGCACAGCAGGGCGATCCATTTTCTGAACGTTTTCATGGTTTTCTCTCCTTATTTTATATTCATATTTATAATGTATCACGCCGGGGCGGCGCTGTCAAGCGCAGACGGTTTCCCTGAAAGAAAAAATTTCATACGGAAAAGCGTCTCTTTCGTTCTCTTTTTTCTTGC
>CAMVNL010000277.1 GCA_947168785.1 uncultured Clostridia bacterium
GCAGATGCAGATCGTCGGCGGTGAGGTCTTCGGAGGAGCTGCCGGGTTTTCCTTCCATGATCAGGTCCCGGATCTGTTTTGCGGCGTCGTCCAGCAGTCCCGCGTCCTCGCCGTCCTTTTGGATGGAGGGGTTCCCGGCGCGGTAAGACACGTTCTCATGGATGGCGTCCGCCTGTCCGGCGCTGACGTCCAGTATCTCACGGAAGGTTTTTGCCGCTTCGACGTCGTCCGGCGATTCGATAATCTCGATCATGGAGGCCCGTTCGGCGTTTTCACGCATGGTCCTGAATACGTTGCAGGAGGAAAGCGATACGCACACGGCGGCGATCAGCAGAAAAACGATCATGTTGCGAAATGCTTTTTTCATTGTATTACCCCTTTTTTCAGCTTTTAGCTGTTAGCCTTTAGTTGGTAATGATTAGACGATAGGCAGACCGGAGCGTTCATCTGATTCATCTCCGCTCTCCGAACTCCGCTCTCCGCTCTTACTCCAGGCCTGCTTCGTCGAAGCGGAAGGCGGCCTCCAGCGCAAGGCCGACGGCCTTTTCGATGGCCCTTAGCTCCAGTGTGTCCGCCTTGTCCTCTCTGGTGTTGAAGGATTCCGGCAGGGGAGTTTCCACCGCGGTGACAAGCCCCGTCTTCACGCCTGCCTTGGCAAAGGGCGCCGCGCCGGAAACGCCGTAGGGGCATTTGCCGGTCTTGGCGGTCACTTCGGTGTACTCCGCCGCCTTCTGCAGCAGGGCGGTCACTTCGTCATTGTGCTTTACGCCGCCGTGCAGGTCGCTTGTGCAGACGGTCAAGGCGTCAAGGGTTTTGATATTGCCGAATGAGACGACGATCGTTTCCACCTTGTCGTCTTTCCAGTCGGCGTGAGCCTTGGCCGCCGCCTGCGCGCCGCGCACGCCGGTCTTTTCCGCGCCGCTGAAAAGCGCCACAACCTCGGTGTTTTCAAAACGGATGTCGTTGTCTCCCATGAACTTCAGCACCGCCGCGCCGGTCATGCAGCCGGTGAGGTTGTAGTTGGCGCCGTCGCTGACGACTTTATGATTCATGAAGAACAGCAGCAGGATATATCCGGGCACAAAAGCCAGTGAGATCCAAAGCAGCAGACGGTTCTGTTGCCCCTGAACGATGGCGAGAACGGAAATGGCGGTGTTATAAAGTAATCCCACGGCGGGATAGATCACGATGAACGCGACGAATTTGCCGCCGCCGAGATAATGGTAGCGCCGCTCAAAGGCGGAATCCGCGCCCCCCTCAAAAACGATGCGCCGCTTGGTTTCACCGGCGGCCTTACGCACGCAGTACACGTTGTGGGAGAGGGATTTTTTGTAAAAGCCGTCCACCAGCGGCTGACACAGCCGGTATTCAACCAGCGCGACAAGAAACAGACAAACGCAGCATGCCGGCCATACGATATTCAGCGCCATAGAGGCGGTATAGGGCTCCAGAAAGATATTGAAAATGTTCAGCGCGGTGGCGATCAGCAGCAGCACGCCCGCGGCGCTCAGCCAGCCGAGATAGGCCTTGGGGGAGACCTTGAATTCCTCCTGCGTCACTTCGTCGGCGGCGTCGCCCACCTGCGCCGCCATAAACTGCTGCGCCTTCAGTTCTTCATCGGACCCCGCGACGCGGGCCGGAGTATCGGCGCAGACCTTTTTGACGGTACGGGCGGAGAAATTGGCGTACATCCGCAGCGTGGAGGTATAGTTCCTGACGGATTCAGAGGGTCTCATAAATCAACAGTCTCCTGATTACAATATATTTTCATTTTATTCTATCATATCCCCGGCAAAAAAGCGAGATAAAAATATGATAAAAACCGAAAAAGAAAATTGTCTGATTTATACAATTGTATTTGTTTGGACGCTGAGCGGTTTCTGTTTGAAATTTCGGTATGCCTTTGCCTGTGAAACGCGGTATGCCGCCCGGCAAAACATTTTGTCCCCTGCCCGTGAAACGCGGTTTTCGCCCGGCAAAACAGTTTGTCTCCTGTCCGTGAAGCGCTGTTTTGTCGTTCTGCTTTTTTCTGTATTTCCCTCATTTGCAACCTCTCGGGTCGGCCCCGGCGGCGCAAAAACGCCGTGTTTTTTTACGCGCAAAACCCCCGGGAACGCATCCCGGGGGCCAGCCTTTCCGAAGAAAGAAAGGATATCAGCTCACAGCTTATTTCATGCCGTTCTCATAGGCCTCGATCATTTTCTTGACCATCTGGCCGCCGACGGAACCGGCCTGCTTGGAGGTCAGGTCGCCGTTGTAGCCCTGCTTCAGGGACACGCCCACCTCGTTGGCAGCTTCCATCTTGAAGCGGTTGAGGGCGTCCTTCGCGCCGGGAACAAGCGTCTTGTTGCTCGCCATTGTGTTTCACTCCTTTTCGCAAACCATCTTTCTCGCGTTTGCAGTAGTAGTGTTTGCGCCGTAAAACGGTTTATGAAAGGTATTTTTTGTTAGCTTGTTATTGTAAAAAATTATAAGGAAAAACCCATGCTCGTATTGTGTTGATCCCGTGATGCAAAGTAAATCATTGCCCTAAACAGCCGTTGAAATACACAAATACGCCGCGTGTTTCAGCGGCGCATTTGCTTTTAGAAGGAAACAAATAGAAGAAAACAAACAGTAGAAATCGAATGATCAATTGATCCGCCCGTTTTCACCCTTGCGGTACTCCATGGGCGAGCAATGATAGACGGTGCGGAAGGTCCGGGAGAAGTGGGAGGCGGTGGCGTAGCCCACCTGGCCGCTGATGATCTCGATGCTGAGATCCGTCGTCCGCAGAAGATCCGCGGCCTTTTCACAGCGGATAAGGTTATGATATTGCAGCAGGGTGGAATCCGTCACGCGTTTGAAGCATTTTGCCAGATAGATCTTGTTGATGAACAGCGCGGCGGCCATCCGCTCCAGCGAGAATTTCTCGGTGAAGTGCGCTTCAATATAATCGGCGGCCTTTTTTGCCGTGGCGGCCTGCGCGCCCCGACTGTTCTGCAGGGCTTCTCTGACGGTTTGCATATTATTTTCTTTGATCCGATTTCTTTTTATTATGCTGGTTAGCATTTGCTAATTGTCTTGCTCGGTTAAAGGATATCACAGATTCCGGAAAAGTAAAGCGGTTTTTGCAAAAAGCTAATTTCAGAACAGAAAGAGGTTAGTAAAAGCTAATTTCGGAACACTAAAGCGGCATTTTTTCGTTTATACTATCTGCGGAATTCCGGCGGGAATCATTTTTTTGATCTGCCGGTTAGCAAAGACTAATAACGCGCGGAGGATTCCTGAAGGGGTGAAACGCCATGACGCAGAGACGCAAGCTGGAGGACTACATGCGGACGATCTACTCGCTCCGGCAGAAGGGCGTGGTCCGCGGCGCGGACATCGCCGACGCCCTGCGCGTTTCGCGCCCTACCGTTTCCGTGAGCCTGCGGGAGATGGAGGAGGAAGGGTATCTCCTCCGCCGGAAGGACAAAACCGTGGAGCTGACCGAACGGGGAATGGAGATCGCCAGAGAGATCGCGGGGCGGAACGATCGCATTTACGAGCTGCTGGTGAACTTGGGCGTCAGCCGCGCCACCGCCCGGAAGGACGCCTGCGATATGGAGCACGCCATCAGCCGGGAAAGCTTTCTGGCGTTGATGGCCCTGGCCGCCGCGCAAACCGAATAACCGAATAATATAAAATATCTATATCATATCTTATCTTTTGCCCGGTCGACGGGCGGAAAGGCGAATTATGACCAAACAAACCACATTCAAAAAAACGCTGTGTCTGCTGCTGACGCTGGCGGCGGCGCTGTGTCTGTTCTCTGCGGCGGCTGCCGCGGCGCAGACCGAAACGGCCGACTACTATCTTTCCTATAAAAAGTACGTGGCGGCGGAAAATCCCGACGGGTCGAAGACGGTCACCTACAACGACGTGACGGATCAGATCTCGAACTTGCTGGAAGAGGGCCTGCGCCGGTATGAAGCGGGCGAGGCCAAGGACGGCGACGAGGGCTATTACAAGCCCTTCACCAATGCTCATGTACGGTAAAGAAGCAAGCAACCGAAAACAATAGATAGACCGCCA
>CAMVNL010000278.1 GCA_947168785.1 uncultured Clostridia bacterium
GCCGAAATGAAAGAACTCAAGGCCAACCCCAACCGCGCCGCCAAGGGCGTTGTCATCGAGGCGCGGCTTGACAAGGGCAAGGGCCCCATCGCCACCCTTCTGGTTCAGAACGGTACGCTGCACAGCGGCGATATCGTGGTGGCGGGCACCGCCGTTGGCCGCATCAGGGTCATGACCGACTACCGCGGCAGACGCATCAAAGAGGCCGGCCCCTCCGTGCCTGTGGAGGTCATGGGCCTTGCCGAAGTGCCCATGTCCGGCGACATGTTCGACGCGGTTTCCGATGAGAAGCTGGCGCGCGAGCTGGTGGAGCAGAGGAAGCAGAAGATCAAGGACGATCAGTTCAACGCTTTCAAGAAGGTCACGCTGGATACGCTGTTCTCCACCATCGAGGCGGGCGAGCTGAAGGACCTGAACATCGTCGTCAAGGCGGACGTGCAGGGCTCCGTGGAAGCGCTCAAGCAGAACCTGGAAAAGCTCTCCAACGACGAAGTCCGCGTGAACGTGATTCACGGCGGCGTGGGCGCCATCGTCGAATCCGACGTCATGCTGGCCAACGCCTCCAACGCCATCATCGTGGGCTTCCACGTCCGGCCCGACGCCACGGCGGCGGCCAACGCGGAGCGCGACCACGTGGAAATGCGCATGTACTCCGTCATCTACGACTGCATTGAGGACGTGCAGGCGGCCATCAAGGGCATGCTGGCGCCCAAGTTCCGCGACGTGGAGCTGGGCAAGGCGGAGGTCCGTCAGGTCTTCAAGCTGTCCTCCGCCGGCACCATCGCCGGTTCCTACGTCCAGAGCGGCAAGATTGCCCGCAACTGCAAGATCCGCGTGGTGCGCGACGGCATCGTTATCGCCGAAGACGCCATCGCCTCCCTGAAGCGCATGAAGGACGACGTGAAGGAAGTGGCCTCCGGCTATGAATGCGGCATCGGCCTTGAAAAATACAACGATATCAAAGAGGGCGACATTTTTGAAGCCTATATCGTGGAAGAATACAGGGATTGATACGTTATGAGTTATAAATCTGACCGCACCGCCGAGGATATCAAGCGGGAGATCACGGCCCTTGTGAGAGAGCTGAAGGATCCCCGGGTGGATCCGGTGACGCTGACCGTGGTCCGCGCCGAGGTGGCGCACGACCTTTCCTACTGCAAGGCCTACGTCAGCTCGCTGAACGGCATCGAGGAGGCGAAGGCCGCCTGCAAGGTGCTCAACGGCGGCGCAAAGGGGTATATCCGCAAGGAGCTGGGGGCGCGGATCGCCATCCGCAAGACCCCCGACCTGCGGTTCATCCCCGACGATTCCATTGAAAAAGGGATCGAAATGTTTAAAAAGCTTGAAATGAGCGAAAAAAGGAACGAAGCGGAATGAAAATCGACCATCAACAGGCGTGGGAGCTGCTCTGTTCCATGGACCGCATCCTGCTGCTGACCCACCGCCTGCCGGACGGCGACGCGCTGGGCAGCATCTTCGCCCTTTACCTGGTGCTGAAAGACCTCGGCAAAGAGGTCCGCTGTGTCGTCGATAAGATCCCCGCGTCGCTGAAAGTCGCGGCGATCCCCTGCGACGAGCCGGAATTCGCGCCGGATTTCGTGGTCACGGTGGACGTGGGCGACCGCAAGCTCCTGGGCGAGGAACTGGACGAGCGGTATGGTGAAAGGGTCGATCTTTGCATCGACCACCACGGCACCAACGTGGATTTCGCAAAGTACACGCTGGTGGACCCTACCGCGGCGGCCGCCTGCGAAGTGCTCTTCGACATGCTGAGGGGCGCCGGGTTTGCTTTTACGCCCGCCATCGCGGGGGAGCTGTACGTGGGGATCTCCACCGATACGGGCTGTTTCCGCTACAGCAACACCACGGCCAAGACCATGCGGGCCGCCGCCGACCTGATGGAGTGCGGCGTGGATACCGCCTATCTGAATACGGAGATTTTTGAGACGAAAACGAGGGAGTTCACCGCTTTCGAGCGGATGGCTATGAACGCCCTGAAAACCTATTGCAACGGCCGGGTCGCCCTGATGCTGATCACGAGGGAGATGTACGATCTCTCCGGGCTGGATGAATCCGACGACAAGGCCATCAACGCGCTGCCCCGGCAGATCGAGGGCGTGTACGTGGGCATCACCGTCAAGGAGAAACAGGACGGCCAGGGGTTCCGCGTGTCCATGCGGTCCAAGGAGCCCGTCAGCGCAGCGGAGATCTGTTCAAGCCTCGGCGGAGGCGGTCACCGTCTGGCGGCCGGGTGCGAGCTGACCGGGACGAAGGAAGAAGCGGTGGAAACGCTGCTGAACGCGGCAAAGGCCGTGATCGACAAGGTGCTATGAACGGATTCGTGGTAATGGATAAGCCGGAAGGCGTCACCTCCTTTAAGGCGGCTGCGCCCTTGCGGCGGCTGTTCAATGAGCGCAAGGTGGGGCATACCGGCACGCTGGACCCCATGGCGACGGGTGTGCTGCCCGTGGCGCTGGGCAAAGCCGCCCGGTTTATCGACTATCTGCCGGATTCCGATAAGGCGTATCTCGCACGTTTCCGCTGCGGCGTCACCACCGACACGCTGGATATCACCGGAACGGTGCTGACCGAGACGGACGTCCATGTGACGGAGACTGACGTGCTGGCGCTGCTGCCCCGGTTCACCGGGGAGATCGAGCAGGTGCCGCCCATGTATTCCGCCATCTCCGTCAACGGCCAGCGGCTCTACGACCTGGCCCGAAAGGGGATCGAGGTAGAACGGCAGTCCCGGAAGATCACGCTCTATTCGCTGGAGCTGCTCGGTGAGATCGACGGTGAATTTGAGATCGCCGTGCGCTGCTCCAAAGGGACGTATATCCGCTCCCTGATCGCCGATCTCGGCGAAAGCTTAGGCTGCGGCGCGGTGATGACCGCCCTGCGGCGGACCCGTTCCAACGGGTTTGCGATAGAAGACGCGCTGACGCCGGAACAGATCGAGGCCAAGGGCGAAGCGGCGGTGCTGGGGATGGATCATCCCTTCTTCTGTTATGACGCGCTGACGGTCACGGCGGCCCAGGCCAATCGCTTCCGCAACGGGGGCGAGCTGAGCGCCGGGCGGCTGAAAGGGGAGGCCTGCCCGGGGACGTACCGCGTGTACGCGCCGGATGGCCTGTTTCTCGGGCTGGGGCGGATCCTGCCGGAGGACCCGGAGAACCTGCGCGCGTTAAAGGTAATCGGCAATGAGTGAACACAATTATAAGACCGGCACAGCGGTGGCGCTGGGGTTCTTTGACGGGCTCCATCTGGCGCACCGGCAGGTGCTGGAAACGGCCGCCGCGCAGCGGGAAAAGGGGCTGACGCCCTGCGTGCTGCTGTTTGACGACCATCCGCAGCACGTGCTGAACGGAAAAACCGTCCCGAAGCTGCTGCAGAACGAAAAACGGGACGGAATCTTAGCGGAAATGGGGCTGACCGCAGTCAATTGTTCCTTTGAACGCATCCGGAATCTGACGCCGCAGGCCTTTGTGACGCAGATTTTGGCGGGGGAGCTGCACGCCGCCTTCGTCTGCTGCGGTTACAACTATCGCTTCGGCAAAAACGGGGCGGGGGACGCCGCCGCGCTGAAAAACCTGTGCGCGGCATGCGGCATTGATGTTTTTGTTTGTCCCGAAATGGATTTTGAGGGGGAACCCGTCAGCTCCACCGCCATCCGGAGACTGATCGAACACGGCGAGGCGGAAAAGGCCGCTAAGTTGTTGGGCAGGCCGTTTTCCTTCTCGGCTGAAGTGATCGCCGGGGACCGCAGAGGGCGGCTGCTGGGCACGCCTACCGTCAACCAGCTGCTGCCGCCGGACCTGGCGACGCCCAAATACGGCGTTTACGTGTCCGCCGTCCGGTTCAACGGGAAAGACTATACGGGCGTGACGAATATCGGGGCCAGGCCCACCTTTCATGCGCCGGAGGTCCGCAGCGAGACCTATATTCTGGATTTTGACGGCGACCTCTACGGAAAAACCGTGGAAACCGCGCTGCTGAAATATCTTCGCCCCATCATCGCTTTTGCTTCCGCGGACGACTTG
>CAMVNL010000279.1 GCA_947168785.1 uncultured Clostridia bacterium
GCTCAGGGCATCCTGGCCGTCCGCGGCGGTATGACGTCTCACGCGGCGGTCGTGGCGCGCGGCATGGGTTCCTGCTGCGTTTCCGGCTGCGGCGACATCAAGATGGATGAAGAGAACAAGAAGTTCGAGCTGGCGGGCGAGACCTTCCACGAGGGCGACTTCATCTCCATCGACGGCACCACCGGCAACATCTATAAGGGCATCATCCCCACGGTTGACGCTCAGATCGCCGGCGAATTCGGCCGCGTCATGGCGTGGGCCGACAAGTACAGAAAGCTGAGGGTCAGAACCAACGCGGATACCCCCAGAGACGCCAAGAAGGCGCGTGAGCTGGGCGCGGAGGGCATCGGCCTTTGCCGTACCGAGCATATGTTCTTCGATCCCGACAGAATCGGCGCGTTCCGCGAGATGATCTGCTCCGAGACCGTGGAAGAGCGCGAAGCCGCTCTGGCCAAGATCCTGCCCATGCAGCAGGCCGACTTCGAGGCCCTCTATGAGGCGCTGGAAGGCACGCCCGTGTGCATCCGTTTCCTGGATCCGCCTCTCCATGAGTTCGTTCCCATCGACGAGGCCGACATCGCCGCTCTCGCCGCCGCTCAGGGCAAGACCGTGGAATACATCAAGCAGGTCATTGCCGACCTCCACGAGTTCAACCCCATGATGGGTCACCGTGGCTGCCGTCTGGCCGTCACCTATCCCGAGATCGCCAAGATGCAGACGGCCGCCGTCATCCGCGCCGCCATCAACGTCAACAAGGCGCATCCGGATTGGCACATCGTTCCCGAGATCATGATCCCGCTGGTAGGCGAGGTCAAGGAGCTCAAGTACGTCAAGAGCTTTGTGGTCGCCACCGCTGACGAAGAGATCGCCGCCGCCGGCGCCGACCTCAAGTACGAAGTGGGCACCATGATCGAGATCCCGAGAGCGGCCCTCACCGCCGACGAGATCGCCAAGGAGGCGGACTTCTTCTGCTTCGGTACCAACGACCTCACCCAGATGACCTACGGCTTCTCCCGTGACGACGCCGGTAAGTTCCTCAACGCTTACTATGACGCCAAGATCTTCGAGAACGATCCGTTTGCCAAGCTGGATCAGGTGGGCGTCGGCGCCCTGATGAAGATGGCCATCAAGCTGGGCAAGGCTGAAAACCCCAAGCTGCACCTGGGCATCTGCGGCGAGCACGGCGGCGATCCCACGTCCGTCGAGTTCTGCCACTCCATCGGTCTGGACTACGTCTCCTGCTCTCCCTTCCGCGTACCGATCGCTCGCCTTGCCGCCGCGCAGGCCGCGATCAAAGAGGGCTGATTCGTATCTGATACTTGTTCCTTTGCACATCCCTTTATCCTCAAATGTGCGAAGTGACTTATCCTGAACAAATGCTGTTCAGTCTTTAATCATCATAGCTTACTGAACCTCATGCCATAATCGGGCATGGGGTTCTTTTTTTGTTTCCATCGAAACGAATTTCATTGATATTTCATCCGTTATTCTATCTTTCGCTCCTCCGTTTTTCTCCTCACCTTCCCCCCATCTTCATTCCATTTTCCGATTCCTTCCCCGTCGCTACCTTCAAATGAATCTCTTTCTCAAGAAGTCCGATTTGACTGTAAGAACCGATCGGAACAGCGGTAATTCCGGTGATCTTTCAGCTGATTTTTTTTTGAAATTCTCTTGAGATAAAGCAGAAGAATGCGTCTGAAAAAGCGTTGAAATTCCATTAAATCCTCTCCGATCAATCTCTTGTCAGATCCCGCAAAGCCTTATTTTAAGCCGTTCCCCGGCATCTCATAAGGGAAAAAACTCCGTCTGTATCCTGTTCCAAGAATGAAAAGAACGGAAGATAGGAGAACCCCGACGAAGACACTAAGATCGCTATCCGGTGTTCTGGTTTTCTTCGATCGGGATGCGGACGCAGTTCACTTCCATTCCCCGCATTTCTCGTTTGTGGGAAGGAAGAACACAGCGTCGGAAAAGCTGTCGGAACAGCTAATGAGTTCTTGTCGGCAGGGTAAAAAAAAGAAAAGCAAAAGAAGGAAATTGAATGCGTCGGGGACGGTAAAGTGAAGGAAGAGAGAGAGAATAAGAGGGGTACGAGAACCACTAAAAAGAGGGAAAAGACGGAAGAAAAAGAGAGAAGAATGAGAATCAAAGAAAGTGCAAGTTTCGGAATAAAGGTGGGTGCACGGTAACAGATACACAGTCTTAATTGATGACGATCCCCCAGAGGAGCGATCCTCCGGGGGATTTTTTACGTGGATTGCATTTGCCCTGACAAATTCTCCTTTATACCTGACAATGCCCGCAGCTTTCGCAGTCCGGGAAGGCGCTTTCGTCATAGACGATCCCGTTCTTGTCATAGTAATCCTTCAGCGCCGCCTTGATGGCTTCCTCCGCCAGCACGGAGCAGTGCATCTTGTAATCCGGCAGCCCGTCCAGCGCCTCGGCCACCGCTTTGTTGGTCAGCTGCATGGCCTCCGCCACGGGTTTGCCTTTGATCATCTCTGTGGCCATAGAGCTGGAGGCGATGGCGCTGCCGCAGCCGAAGGTCTCAAATTTCACGTCCTCAATGACGTCGTCCTCGATTTTCAGATACATTTTCATAATATCGCCGCATTTGGCGTTGCCCACTTCGCCCACGCCGTCGGCGTTTTCGATGACCCCTACGTTGCGGGGATTGCGGAAGTGGTCCATCACTTTTTCGCTGTATAATGCCATGTTTACGCCTCCTTTACAGAATAAACGGACTTTTGCCGCTGCACAGATCCCGCCAGACTGGGGAGAAGCTCCGCAGCCGGTCGACGGTTTCCGTCACCGTCCGAATGATGTAGTCGACCTCTTCCTCCGTCGCGTCCTCGCCCAGCGTCAGCCGCAGCGAGCCGTGGGCCACGTCGTGCTTTCTGCCGATGGCCAGCAGCACATGGCTGGGGTCCAGCGAACCCGAGGTACAGGCCGAGCCGGATGAGGCGCAAATGCCTCTGTCGTCCAGCAGCAGCAAAAGGGATTCGCCCTCGATGCCCTCAAAGCAGAAATTGACGTTGCCCGGCAGCCGCTTTTTGGCGTCGCCGTTGAGGGCCGAGTGGGGAATGGCGGCAAGGCCTTCCATCAGCCTGTCCCGCAGGGCGGTCAGCCGCAGGGCGGTTGCTTCCCGGTTGGCTTCCGCTTCCTTCAATGCGGCCGCCATGGCGACGATACCCGCCACGTTTTCCGTTCCGGCCCGTTTGCCGCGCTCCTGCGCCCCGCCTTCGATCAGGTTTGACAGGCGGAAGCCCTTTCTGGCGTAGAGGAATCCCACGCCCTTGGGCCCGTGGAACTTGTGCGCCGAGGCGGAGAGCAGCGTCACGCCGTCCCGTTCCACGTCCATGGAAAGATGGCCGACGGCCTGCACCGCGTCCGTGTGAAAGGGGATCCCTTTTTCCTTGCAGAGTTCGCCGATCTCCCGGATGGGCTGCAATGTGCCGATCTCATTGTTGGCGTACATCACCGTGACAAGGCACGTATCCTCCCGCAGGGCCGCTTTCAGCTCCTCCGGGCGGACGATCCCGTCCTCATGCACCGGCAGCAGCGTTACTTCAAAGCCCTGCTTTTGCAGCTTTTTCAGCGTGTGCAGCACTGCGTGGTGCTCGATGGCGGTGGAGAAGATGTGCCGTTTTCCCTTCTTTTCCCCCAGCGCCGCGGCGGAGAGGATCGCCTGGTTGTCGGCCTCGCTGCCGCCGGAGGTAAAAACGATCTCCCGGGGGGAGGCGTGAATGATCCGCGCGATCTCTTCCCGGGCGGTTTCCAGCGCTTCTTTGGCCTTCTGGCCCGCCTCATACAGGCTTGACGGGTTGCCGAAGTATTCCGTCAGGTAGGGCAGCATGGCGTCGACGGCTGTTTGGCTCATTTTGGTGGTGGCCGCGTTATCCGCGTAAATGTTCATGTCTGTGTTTCTCCTGTTTTGATTTGCTTTCATTATAGCGCTAATTACCTACTATGTCAATAGGTGAATAATCATTATTTTTGCACTTGATTTACCCATTT
>CAMVNL010000280.1 GCA_947168785.1 uncultured Clostridia bacterium
TCCTGTGGAGATTATAATTATTTTACATAAATCGACTTGAACAAAAGGGAAAAAAGTGTTATGATGTAATCAATATTCGGTTCGACCGAAAACAAGCGGAGGCAAACAAATGCTGACAATCAACATCGATCTGTGCAAGGGTTGTTCCTACTGCGTGAAGTTCTGCCCGAAAACCATTCTGGAGATGGGAAAAGAGCGGAACAAGCACGGGCATTTCTTTCCGTCGCTGACAGACGCGGAAAAATGCATCTCCTGCGGCATGTGCGCAACCATCTGCCCCGAAGGGGCCATTGAAATCAAGAAGGAGGCAAACTGACATGGCGAAGATTCTGATGAAGGGGAACGAAGCCATAGCGGAGGCCGCCGTCAGAGCGGGCTGCCGTTTCTTTGCCGGTTACCCCATCACGCCTCAGAACGAGATCCCCGAGTACCTCTCCTGGCGTCTGCCGGAGGTGGGCGGCGTGTTCGTGCAGGGCGAAAGCGAAGTCGCATCCGTCAACATGGTCTACGGCGCGGCGGCGTCCGGCTGCCGGGCGATGACCAGCTCCTCCGGCCCCGGCATCAGCCTGAAGGCGGAGGGCATCTCATATCTGGCGGGCACGCAGCTGCCTGCCGTCATTGTGAACATCAGCAGAGGCGGACCGGGCCTCGGCTCCATCCAGCCGGCGCAGCAGGACTATCTGCAGGCCACCAAGGCCCTCGGCCACGGCGGCTTCCGGGTCATGGTCTTCGCTCCTGCCACGCTCCAGGAGGCGGTCGACGTGACCTATAACGCCTGGGAATATGCCGAGCGTGACCGCAACCCGGTCATGATCCTGATGGACGGCTGTCTCGGTTCCATCATGGAGCAGGTGGAATTTCCGGAGATGAAGGAACCCGATCGCAAGGGCACCCACGCCTGGGACCTGAACCGGGTGGAGGGTGAAAAGCGGTCAGCCCGCCTGCTGCTCCCCTATTTCCCGGAGGCGCTGCTGGAGGTCAAGAACAAATCTCACAAGGCCATGATCGAAAGATGGCAGAAAAACGACGTTCAGGTGGAGGAATTCATGCTGGAGGACGCGGAATACGTGGCCGTCGCCTACGGTATCTCCGCCAGAGTCGCCAAGGAAGCCATTCTGCGCCTGCGGGACGAGGGTCATAAGGTTGGCTTGATCCGGCCCATCACCCTGTTCCCCTTCCCCAAGGAAAGCTTCCAAAAGCTCAATTATGAGCAGGTGAAGGGCATTATTGATATCGAGCTGGCCATTCCCGCGCAGATGCACGACGATATCGCGCTGGAGGTGCTGGGAAGAGCGCCGATCCACGATTACTGCCGGTCCGGCGGCATGCTGTTTGACGACGACGGCATCTACAACGCCGTGAAAAAGATCATTGACGGAGGTGCGAAATAATGGAATATCAGAGACCTTCTTCATTAAAACCTACGTCCAGCGGCTTTTGCCCCGGATGCATGCACTCGCTGGCAACGAAGCTGATCGCCGACGTGCTGGACGATATGGGCCAGCAGGAAAACAGCGTCCACGTAGTCCCCGTTGGGTGCGCCACCCTGAACCTTGCCTATTGGAAGGGCGATCTGGTGGGCGCCGCCCACGGCAGAGCCCCCGCCGTGGCCACGGGCTTCAAGCGCACCAATCCCGACCGCCTTGTGTTCGCCTATCAGGGAGACGGCGACTGCGCCGCTATCGGCCTTGCCGAGATCATGGGCGCCGCCAACCGGGGCGAGAACTTCACCGTGATCTTTTTCAATAACCAGACCTACGGCATGACCGGCGGACAGATGGCCCCCACCACCCTGATCGGCCAGAAAACCACCACCACCCGGGACGGACGCGATCCGCTGACCACCGGCTATCCGCTGAAAATGTGCGAGCTGCTGGCAACGCTGGAAGCGCCCTCCTTCATCGCCCGGTTTGCGCTGAACACCCCCAAGGGCTGTCTGGAGGCGAAAAAGGCCATCAAAAAGGCCTTTACGCTGCAATTGGAGAACAAGGGCTTTTCCTTCATCGAGCTGCTGGGCAACTGCCCCACCAACTGGGGGCTGACGCCGCTGCAGACGCTGGACTATATGAACACCAACACGATCCCCTATTTCGTGCCCGGCGTCTATAAAGACAAATACGCGGAGGTGAAATAAGATGAAAAAATCACTGGTCATATCCGGTTCCGGCGGACAGGGCGTCATGAGCGCCGGTATCATGATCGCGCAGACGGCTGTTGACGCGGGCAAATGCGCCACCTTCCTGCCGGAGTACGGCCCCGAGCAGCGGGGCGGCAGCGCCAAGTGTACCGTGGTGGTCAACGACACAGAGATCATCTCTCCGCTGATGGCAAAATGCGACACGCTGATTGTCATGAACGAACAGGCCTACGCCAAGTTCGGCAAGAATCTGAAGAGCGGCGGCGTGATGATCGCCAACACCAGCCGCGTCACCTCCGAGATCACACGGGACGACGTGACGGTGGTCCGCGTCCCGGCGGACGATATCGCCGTAGAGCTGGGCAACATCAAGTGCGCCAACATTATCCTCATCGGCGCGCTGATCGGCGCGGAGGCCGGCATCATCACGGAAGAGGCCATGCTGGCGTCCCTGGACAAGAAATTCGCCTCCAAGAAAAAGGAAGTGCTGGCGCTGAACCACGCCGCCCTGAAAAAAGGCGTGGAATACGGCAGACAGGCGCTGAAGGCCTGACTTCTCCCCCGCCGCCGACGTTGCATTTAAGTTTCTTTTTAGACTTTCAGCTTACAATAATTGAAAATAATAACAGGAGAATAACACTATGGCAAACAGAATCATCCTCAATCCCATTTCCTATCACGGCAAGGGCGCGATCAATGAGATCGTCAATATTGCCAAAGAACAGGGCTTCGGCCACGTGTTCGTGTGCTCCGACCCTGATCTGGTCAAATTCGGCGTGACTGCCAAGGTCACCGACCTGCTGGAGGCGGCCGGCATCCCCTATACCGTTTATTCCGGCATCAAGCCCAACCCCACCATTGAAAACGTGAAGGACGGCGTGGAGGCCTTCAAGGCCTGCGGCGCCGACTCCATCATCACCATCGGCGGCGGCTCCTCCATGGACACGGCCAAGGCCATCGGCATCATCATCAACAACCCCGAATTTGCCGACGTGCGTTCTCTTGAGGGCGTGGCCCCCACGAAAAACCATGCGGTGCCCACCATCGCCGTTCCCACCACCGCCGGCACCGCCGCGGAAGTGACCATCAACTACGTGATCACCGACGTGGAAAAGGAGCGCAAGTTTGTGTGCGTGGACGCCAACGATATTCCCGCTTACGCCGTGGTCGATCCCGATATGATGTCCTCCATGCCCAAGGGGCTGACCGCCTCCACCGGTATGGACGCCTTGACCCACGCCATTGAGGGCTACACCACAAAGGGCGCCTGGGAAATGACCGATATGTTCCATCTGGAAGCCATCCGCCTGATTGCCAAGCACCTGCGCGGCGCGGTGGAAAACAAGCCGGAGGACCGTGAAGGCATGGCGCTGGCCCAATACGTGGCCGGCATGGGCTTCTCCAACGTTGGCCTTGGCATCGCCCACTCCATCGCCCACACCCTCGGCGCGCACTACGATACGCCTCACGGCGTGGCCTGCGCCATGATGCTGCCCATCGTGATGGAATACAATCAGGAGTGCACCGGTGAGAAATACCGTGAGATCGCCCGCGTGATGGGCGTGAAGGGCGTTGACGACATGAGCCAGGCGGAATACCGCAAGGCCGCCGTGGACGCCGTCAAGCAGCTGGCCGCTGACGTGGGCATCCCCGCCAAGAATGAAAAGGTCCGTGAAGAAGATCTTGACCAGCTTGCCGCCGACGCTTACGCCGACGCCTGCCGCCCCGGCAATCCCCGCGACACGAACGTTGAAGAGCTGAAAGAGCTTTACAGAAAGATCATGTGATCGGCGTTGTCGGTCAACGAAGCGGGGCTGTTGCAAATTCCGGAACAGGAGATTCAACAGCCCTGATTTTTATGGCAA
>CAMVNL010000281.1 GCA_947168785.1 uncultured Clostridia bacterium
TGACTTCCGACTTCCGACTGACGACTTCCCACTCGTCGAGCTTTGCTCGACAAACCGCCAATTTACAACACCAAAGAAAGGATCCATCATGAATCAGACCAATCCCGCCCAAAGCGGGGCGGAGACGCAGCGGTACGCGGCGAAATATCTGTTCCTCCGCGGAAAGCTGCTGAAGAATTATGAAAAAGGAAAAAAGATCTACCGCGCGGCGAGGCTGATAACCGCCGCGTTGTTTATCGCCCTGACGCTGGTGGGCGCGGCCGTCGGCCGCCACACGGGTCGGCCCATGGGGCCGCTGGCGCTGTGGATCATCCTCCTCTTCCTGATCGTCTTTGTCTTTCTGGCGGCGGATTACGCCCGCTATCTGCTGGAGGACAAGGTGATCCCCTATCTGGAGGACGACGATGCGCTGGAATACGGCGAATATGACATCTTCAAAGAAGACGACGAGGATGAGGGCGAAGAACAGGAGGACGACGAAGAATGAACAATATATGGCTGATATTCAAACGGGATCTGCGGAAGATCGCCACCAATTCCATGGCGATCATTCTGGCGGCGGGCGTGCTGGTGCTGCCCTCCCTCTACGCGTGGGTCAACATCTACGCCAACTGGGACCCCTACGGCAAGCAGAGCACCGGCAACATGAAGATCGCCGTGATGATCGAGGACAAGGGCATCTCCTTCCGGGATATCGACATCAACATCGGCGATCAGATCGAAGAAAACCTGAAGGCCAACGACGTGATCGACTGGCAGTTCCTCTCCAAAGAGGATGGCATCCGGGGGGTGAAGGCGGGGGATTACTACGCCGCCATCGAGATTCCGGAGAATTTCAGCGAATCGCTGGCCAGCATCGTCACCGACCATTTTGAGCCGCCGCAGATCACCTATTACGCCAACGAGAAGAAAAACGCCATTGCCACGAAGATCACCGATAAGGTGGTGCAGACCGTGCAGGGCGAAGTCAACGAGACGTTTATCAAAACCATCGCGGACGTGATCAGCAAGGTCATGGGCGCGGTCATGCCCGCCCAGGGGGCCGACCCCGCCACCGCGGAATCCCTCGTGGGGGATATCGAGCTGGCCAAAAACAGTCTGGAAGGGCTGAAAGAGACCATCGACAGCTTGCAATCCGTGATGGCGCTGGTGAAAAGCGTGGCGGACGCGGTGCCGGACGAGGACGTGAAAAAGCTGTTCACCGACCTAAACGCCACCGTGACCAACACCGAAGACGCCGTCAAGGTCACACGGGTCTCGGTCAACAGCATGACCGCCTCGGTGGATTCCATCCTCTCCGCCTCCTCCTCACAGCTGGCGGACGCGGCGGAAAAACTGGGGGGCATCGGCAACCTGCTGAACACGGCGGCCGCCTCCCACCTGAAAAGCGCCTCCTCCACCGTCAAAACCAACGCGCAGAACCTGTCCGTGCTGCTGACCTCGCTGGAAGCCGTGCAGGACGCGCTGCCGGGCAGCGTCGGCGGGCTGGACGACCTGATCGGCAGGATCCGCTCGGTACAGGCCGACCTTACCGCCGCAGACGGCGACATCTCCTCCGCCATAAACGGCGGGGCGGCCAACCTCGCCTCCCACGGGATCAGCGGAAAGCTGTCCTCCATTTCCGGGACACTTGCGTCCATCCGTTCCGATTACAACGGCAAGGTCAAGCCCGCGCTGGACGCGGCGGTGGACTCGCTGCTCAGCGTCCTTGAAGACCTCTCCGGCATTCTCTCCGCCGTCAACGGCAGCGGTGAGCTCAGCGAGCTGGCCGCGGCGGTCAACCGGTCCGCGGACAACGGCACGGATATTCTCAAAAACCTGTCGACGCTGCTGGGCGGCTTCATCACGCGGCTGGATCGGTTCGCGGGCCTGATGGGCGGCATGACGGACAGCGAATCCGTCAACATCTTCTATAACCTGATGGTCAGCAACGGAGACGAGCTGGGCTCCTTCCTGGCCAGCCCCGTCAACGTGGATACGGACACGGTCTACGGCATTGAGAACTACGGCTCCGCCATGGCCCCCTTCTATACCACTCTGGCCATATGGGTGGGCGGCATCATCCTGATCGCTATTTTCAAGACCGACGTGAAGAAGAAAAAAGAGATCGGCAGCGTGACCCTCACCCAGGAGTATTTCGGCAGAGCGCTGACCTTCGCGGCCTTCGCGCTGGTGCAGGGGCTCATCGTCTGCCTGGGCGACCTGCTGTTCCTGAAGATCCAGTGCCGCCATCCGCTGCTGTTCCTGCTGGCAGGGCTGCTGGCGTCGCTGGTGTATTCCTTCTTCATCTATTCCATCGTGGCGGCCTTCGGCGATATCGGCAAGGCCATCGTGGTGATCCTGCTGGTGGTGCAGCTGGGCGGTTCCGGCGGCACCTTCCCCATCGACGTGACCCCCGCCTTCTTCCGGGCCGTGAACCCCTACCTGCCCTTCACCTTTGTGATCGACGCCATGCGTGAATGCGTGTGCGACACCTGGGGCGCGGACTACTGGATCGACCTGCTGAAGCTGTGCGCCTACGTTCTTGTGGCGCTGGTCCTCGGCCTGCTGGTGCGGCGGGTCTTCCGCAAGCCCGTCCGGTTCTTCACCAAAAAAATCGACGAGACCGGCCTGCTGTGAGCGGCGGTCCTCCGATGATAATACAGCAAAGAAAAAGAGGTGAACCGATATGTTTGACGCGGTACAGTCGACGCTTTCCAAAATCATCACCGCCATTAAAGTCTTCTTTGAGAATCTGATGGCGAAATTCGGCAAATAAAAGCGAAATGCAGGCGGCCCCTGCCGCCCGCCCGCAGCCCGCCCGGACGGGAACCGTCCGGGCGGGTTCTGTTATATCAATCAAAGGTTGTCGGAATGCTATCGACAGCGCGGCAAAGCGCCGATCCATCCTCCTTCCCGCATTTTTTCACCGTCCGCTCTTTTTTCAGAAAAAGGGGCTTTTTTTCTGCTGAAAATATGGTACAATGAAAAAAAACGGAACGACGGAGGTATCCGCTGATGATTTACCAAAAAATGCCCCTGCCCGTCGACTATGCGAAAATCGGAACGGACGGAAACGGCCACACGGCCGAAATGACGCTGTATCTGCCGGACAATTCCCCGGAGATCGACCTGAACCGCCGCCGCCCCACGGTGGTGATCCTGCCCGGCGGCGGCTACGGCTTCCGCTCCGACCGGGAGGCGGAGCCGCTGGCCTTCCCCTTTCTTGCGGCGGACTGCAACGCGGCTATCGTCTCTTACAGCATCGCGCCTACCCGCTTTCCGGCGGCGTTGTTACAGGTGGCGCAGGCCGTGGCCCTGCTGCGGGAACACGCCGACGAGTGGCACGTGGACGAGGACCGGATCGCCGTGATGGGCTTTTCCGCCGGCGGTCATCTGGCCGCCAGCTACGGCACCCTGTGGAACCGGGACGTCATCAAAGGCTATTACGGCTATGAAAAGGAAGAAAACAAGCCCAACGGCATGATCCTCGGCTATCCGGTGATCTCCGCCGGGGCCATGGCCCACCGGGGCAGCTTTGACAACCTGCTGGGCGACCGAAAGGACGACCCTGCCATGCTGGCGCTGCTCTCCTGCGAAAAGCAGGTGTCGGAGGACACGCCCCCCGCCTTTATATGGCACACCTTTGACGACGGCTGCGTGCCGGTGCAGAATTCCCTGCTGATGGCCGCCGCCCTGCGGGAGAAGGATATCCCCTTCGAGCTGCATATTTACCCCCACGGCCCCCACGGCCTGTCGCTGGCAAACGAAACCGTCTATGGCAGCTGGAACCACGAATGCGACGAGGTGCAGAACTGGATCGGGATGGCCATCCGGTGGATGAAGAAGCTGTAACAGCGGGACCCGCCGCATATCAAGCCTGCGGCGCGCTTCGGCGGCAACCGCAGATCCATATTAAAACAACGATCCCCGACCTGTATTGGGTCACGGGGATCGTTGTTGTTTTATTAATGCGGCAATTAAATAGTTGGAAATAAGAAAGGTTGTGCTGCCGC
>CAMVNL010000282.1 GCA_947168785.1 uncultured Clostridia bacterium
GCGGGAATACTCGTTGTAGCGCTCCAGCGACCACACCGGGTGGTTGTAGGTGATGAAAAAGCCCTTCTCCCGACCGATGCGGATGGCTTCGTTGATGCACGCCGGCGTGTATTCCCGCTCAAAATCCGGCTCGGCGGGGTCGAACTGCGCCAGCCTGAAGCCCTCCTCATCCAGATATTTCGTCCGGTGGAAGCAGGGCTGGTATATCTCGTTTTCGTTCAGCGCCACAAAGCAGATGTGGCAGGTCTTCGGATTTTCCTGCCAGGGCTTTTCCTCGTTGAAGCTCATTTCAAACCCGGTCATCATCAGAAAGTCCGGGTCGGTCAGGTCGTGGTGGGGCACCATCAGCTCGTGGTCGGTGATGCTCAGCACGGAATAACCGTGGGATTTGTAGGCATCCTTCAGCTCCTCCGGCGTCAGCCGCCCGTCGGAGATGGTGGAATGGCAGTGTAGATTGGCCTTGTAAAACTGCCCCTCGCGGGGGAGGAGATATTTCGTCATAGGGATTGGATCCTTTCTGCGGTACCGCAAAAAAGTTGAAAGATGAAAGTGAAAAGTTAAAATCATTCAACTTTCAACTTTTCACTTTTAACTTTGACGATATGCCATTTCCATCATCATGGACAGCGCCACCGCGTCGTCGATGCCGAAGGGGGCTTCGGTATCGTTTTCAATGGCGTTCAGCCAGGAGGGGATGGGGCCGGGGTCGCCCTGGGGCAGTCGCGGGAAGACCCAGCCGCCGCCCACGTTGTAGCAGGCCTTGTCCATGAAGCCGCCCAGCAGAATGGTGCCCTTGTCGCCCACCATCTCAAAGGAGAAGGGGTTGTTTTCCGAAACAAAGGCCGTCTCGTTGACGCCGATGGCGCCGTTTGCATAGGTGAACACCGTCACGGCGTTGTCCTCCACGCTGTCCACGGTCACGTGGGTCATGGCGGAGGCCGCCTTCACGGGCCGCCCCAGCAGCCAATACAGCAGATACATACCGTGGGCGCCCAGATCCATCATCGCCCCGCCCCCGCAGGCGGCTGCGTCATAGAAGGTGGCGGGCAGCCAGTGGGAGGAAGCGCCGTTGTGGGCGTTGCGCATGCGGCAGTAATTGACCTTGCCGATCAGTCCCTCGTCCACCGCCTGCTTCACCCATTTGAAGTCGCTGCGGCAGCGCCAGGGATAGGAAATGCAGAATTTCACGCCGCTCTTTTTTACCGCGTCGGCCACCTCCAGCGCCTCCGCCTCCGTAAAGCACAGCACCTTTTCGGTGAAAATGTGCTTGCCCGCGTTGGCCGCCTTGGTGATAATCTCTTTATGCAGGTCGGTGGAGGTGCACACCAGCACCGCGTCCACGTCGTCACGGGCCAAAAGCGCGTCGTAGTCCTCCACAAAATCGCAGCCGTACTGGGCCGCCGTCTCTTTGCCCTTCGCGGCGTCCGGATCCCATAGAGCGGTGATCCGGCACCGGCCGTCGTTCTGAATCTCTCTGGCGTAGCCGCCGAAATGCACGTGCCACGTGCCGACCAATGCAACGTTGATCATATCATATATCCTCCGGTTGTTTGATTCACAGGGCGCTCGCGCCCTTATTTTTCATTGTAGCACACATGTTTCCGTTTGTCGATATCGAATTGTCCGAATTGCCGGAGGACCGATGAAGCGTGAACAATGCGCCGAGCTGCGGGAGGTTGTTTACGCCGTGTAACGCCGCCGGGCTGCGCTGCGGACAGCCTATCTCCGCTCTCCGAACTCCGCTCTCCGCTCTGTGATTCTCTCTGCTCCGTAACGGTTCGCTATCCCGAAAAAAAGACACACGTCCCGCCGAAGCGGGACGCATGCCTTTGGAGATCGTATGAAAAAACGTAGGAGAAATCATGAAAAAGATGTTCTGCGCTTATTGCAGCTTCATTATGCGGCACATTCCTAAAATGAAACTAAAATCATTTTAAATTTTTCATAAAAATTTGAAGAGTCGGTTCGCCTCCGTCAAAAAATGAGGATTGCTATTTCATCGCCGATGCGTTATAATAAATAAAATCATAATTTTGTGTGAAAGAGGGAACCGGTCTCATGAATAAAATCTCTCCCTCCATCCTCGCCGGAGATTTCGCAAGACTGGGCGAGGCGGCGCAGCTGTGTGAGCGCAGCGGCGCGGATTGGCTGCATATCGACGTGATGGACGGGCATTTCGTGCCCAATATCACCATCGGCGCGCCAGTGGTGAAGTGCCTGCGCAGGACCACCGGGCTGTTTTTCGACGTGCACCTGATGATCTCCGAGCCGGACCGGTATATCCCGGATTTCGCCGCCGCCGGGGCGGACCTCATCAACGTCCATGCGGAATCGGAGGGGGACACGGCAAAGACCGTGGACCTGATCCGGTCTTTGGGCAAAAAGGCGGCCGTCGCTTTGAAGCCCGCCACCCCCGCCGAAACGGTGTTCCCATATCTGGAAAAGCTGGATATGGTGCTGGTGATGACGGTGGAGCCCGGCTTCGGCGGGCAGAGCTTCATGGCGGATCAGCTGCCGAAGATCGCCGCCATCCGGGCGGAATGCGAGCGGCGCGGCCTTGCCACGGATATTCAGGTGGACGGCGGCATTACGGACGCCACCGCCCCGCTGGTCACGCAGTCCGGCGCCAACGTGCTGGTAGCGGGCAGCTATCTGTTCAAAGCGGCCGATATGGCCTCCGCCATTCAGACCCTGAAAAACCTGTAATATCCTATTGCCTATTGCCTATATTGCCTGATTGCTATATCAGTCTGCGCAGCAGCGAAAGGGCGTTGCCCTCTGCCAGCTTCTGCCAGCGCTCTTCGCAGACGGCGGCGGACAGGGCGGCGGGCGTGATCAGGTCGCCGAATTCGCACAGGCGCAGACGGGCTTTTTCCGTCTCATCGTCCCTGACCCGCAGCGCCAGCCGGTAGACGTTTTTCCGGCGGTAAAGGGAAGCCTCCCATTCCGGCGGGCAGAAGGAAGCGGCGCGGATCGCGTCGTCAAGCCCTACGGTCTCCAGCAGCACCGGCGGCGTTTCGGTCTTAACCAGCTGCTTGACGGAGGCCGCCTGCCCCTCTTTGGCGGGCAGGGAGGTGAAGCACACCCGGCACAGGCCGTCGTGGTCTTTCCTGACCTCGATCAGCAGCTTGCCGGAGAGGTCCAGATCCACGCCCTTCACCCGGCGGATCTCCGAAAGCAGCGTCCACATCACCCGGCGGGTGTCCGCGTTGCCGTAGTCCAGCTGTTCGTATGTAATGTCGAATCCGTCCAGCTCCTCCGGCGTCAGCGTCACCTCCACGCGATATTCGTTGACCGTTACGATTCTCATCAGTTCCCCGCTCCAATAAACAAATCATCCTGTTCTATTGTATTCCTTCCGGCTTGTTCGCGCAATGCAAAAAGTTTGGAAATAAAGATCTGGCGGGATAATACCGGTAGCGCGGCACCTCAGTGCCGCTGTTTGCCGGAGTTACATTTCAGCAACCTGAATCATCAGGTGCCTCGTTTTGTTTTTTTGCAAAAAAACTTATTATCAGTTTTAAAAAGTTGTTTGTGCCAATAGCGGCACTGAGGTGCCGCGCTACCGGAGATTTCACTCACATTTGACAATTGTTCATGAAAAAGAAGAAAAAACGTACCGTTCCAACTGAACAGCCTCAGCCTGCTCCCCGCATGACCCGGCGGGAGGCGCGTATTGCCGCGCGCCTTTCCGAAGAACAGCGCGAGACGCGGGAGGTCTTCCGGCAGCGCATGAAAAACGCCCCGCCCCGCAGCCGTCTGCGGCCGGTGCGCACCAAGGGTTATTACCGGTTCGCCAAGGACTATCCGGCGGCCGCGGGAACGGACGGCTTCCGTGAGAACCGTCCGCCCTCCCAAAAGCTCTCCGCCGCGGCCAAATGGCTGGTGCTGCTGGGCTGCGCCATCGTGTTCTGCTGCGCCTTCATCCTCACCCGTTCGGCCATGAAGATCTCCGCCATGCCGGGGGACGCCGATTATCTGGCGACCCCGAC
>CAMVNL010000283.1 GCA_947168785.1 uncultured Clostridia bacterium
TGCCACGGTCAGGTTCATCGGCGTATCATCCGTGATCAGGATCAGCGCGTCGGGATTGTAGTCGGTATTCACCGCGTACAGAACGTATTCCGTGTCGCCCTTCATAAACCGTTGCTTGATGACGGAGGCCGTCCCGTTGTCGATCGTCATGAAGTCCTCCGATTCATACAGGGAATCGTCGTACTTGTCCATGATGACCAGGTCCTCCTGCGTCAGGGTGTTGTATTTTTCAACCCCGTCCGCCGTGATGAAAAGGCTGTACCCGCTTTCGGCCAGATAGGCCGTCATGGTGTTGTAGGAGCGTTCCTCTCTCCGGTCGTCCACTTCCTTGAAATCCTTTATCACGCTCTGTACCGCCGCGGTGAGGATCGCTTCGTCGGAAATGTTCTCAAGCTGCTGCTCATACCGTTCGGAAACAATGACCAGCACGCACGCCGCGATCAGCACGATGATCAGCGACGGGATGACGAACATGGAAAAATAAGACCGTTTTAATTTTCGTTTGAAACCCATAGCTTTCCCCCGGGAAGGACGCCGTCTGTGCCTTCCTCACAAAAAAACGGATTCCCGAACGAATGCGCCGGAAATCCGTTGTGCGTCCTGGGACCGGTTCAGCCGATCCTGCGGCCGTTCTTGATCTTGATGTTCGCGATGGCGATTTTTAAATAGCCGGACATCTCGTCCCCGTCAAAGCTGACGGAGGCCTCAAAGCCGAGCTCCCGCCCTGCGGGCGTCAACAGCTTGCCCTTTCCCTTCAGGCCGTCGCCGCCCACCTCTTCGATGCTGTCAAAGCGGAGTTTCACCTTCTGAAGCTGTTCCGGCAGCTGGATATCCACCCCGTATTCCCCGTTATTGTCCGAAATGGTGATGAACACGTCGCCGCTGAATTTCAGGATCTGAACGTTGATGCTGCCCTGCCATTTGCCGATGCCGATCATATTGTCGCTCCTTCGTCATTTTTATGGTTTTTATCATGTTACAATTATTTAGACAGAGTGTCAAGAAAGAATATAAATTTTTTATAAAATATTTAGAAATGTTTATTAATTATTTTGACTTCCCGGAAAAACAATGCTATGATTGATCACAGAAAGAGGAAGGAGAAAATCATATGAAACAAAGAAAAATGCTGGACGAAGACGAGTTCAGAAGCTACGAGTTGAAATCCGATGAAACGAAGGTAAGCGCCCGTTCGCTGATGAAGGGCGCGGGACTCACGGACGAACAGATCTACCGGCCGTTTATCGGGGTGTGCAATTCCTATTCCAACTTTTTCCCCGGCCATTCCAATCTGGATAAGATCGGGCAGGCGGTGAAGGACGGCGTGCTGATGGGCGGCGGCACCCCGGTGGAATTCGGCACCATCGGCATCTGCGACGGCATGGTGATGGGCACCGACGGCATGAAATACTCCCTGCCCAGCCGTGAGCTGATCGCGGACAGCGTGGAGAGCATGGCGAAGTCCCACATCTGCGACGCCGTCGTGCTGGTATGCGGCTGCGACAAGATCATCCCCGGCATGCTGATGGGGGCGCTCAGGATCGATATCCCCGTCATCGTGGTCACGGCGGGTCCCATGCTGCCGGGCTGCTACAAGGGCGAACGGGTGGACGTGCAGACCATAGCCGAAAGCGCCGGCAAGGTGATCGCGGGCACGCTGGACAGCGAGGTCTACTGCGCCTATGAGGACGAGGTCTGCCCCACCTGCGGCTCCTGCCAGGGCATGTTCACCGCCAATTCCATGGCGTGCATGACAGAGGTGCTGGGGGTATCCCTCCCCGGCACGGGCACGATCCCGGCGGTGAGCTCCAAGCGGATCCACATGGCAAAAAAGAGCGGCATGCTCGCCGTGGAGCTGGCCAAGCGGGATTTCAAACCCTCCGATTTTATCACGCGGGAATCCTTCCTGAACGCAATTAAACTGGATATGATGCTGGGCTGTTCCACCAACACGGCGCTGCACCTGCCCGCGCTGGCGCATGAAATGGAGATCGATATCACGCTGGATGATTTCGACCGCATCGGCCGGGAAACGCCGCACCTTGTGAAGCTCTCGCCCTCCGGCCCGCACCTGATGGTGGATCTGGATAACGCGGGCGGCGTGTCCGCGGTGATCCGTCAAGCCATCGAAGCGGGCGTTCTCCGGGGCGAACAGGAGACCGTCACCGGTAAGACGCTGGCGGAAAACACCGCCTCCGCCGAGGTGCGCGACACGGGCGTGATCCGTCCCTTCAGCGATCCCTACACGCCGGACGGCGGCCTCGCGGTGCTTTACGGCAATCTGGCGCCGCTGGGGGCGGTCATCAAAACGGCGGGCGTGGACCCGGCCATGTTCGAGCATACCGGCCCCGCCAAGGTGTTCAACAGCCATCAGGAGGCGCTTAACGCCCTGATCTTCGGCGATATCGTGCCCGGAGACGTGGTGGTGCTGCGCTACGAAGGGCCCAAGGGCGGCCCCGGCATGCAGGAGATGCTGATGCTGACGGCGCTGATGTGCGGCATGGGGCTGGACAAGGAGATCGCCCTTGTGACGGACGGGCGTTTTTCCGGCCTGTCCCGGGGCGGCGTCATCGGCCACGTCTCGCCGGAGGCGGCGCTGGGCGGCGCCATCGCGCTGGTGGAAAACGGCGATACCGTGTCGTATTCCATCAAAAACCGCACGATCACACTGGAGGTCGAGGACGACGAGCTTGAAAGACGAAGGGCGGCGCTGGTGATCCCCCCGTGTCCGGTACAGAAGGGCTGGCTGGCCCGTTACGCAAAGCTTGTGGGCCCCGTTTCAAACGGCGCGGTGCTGGAATAAACGGATCGGCAAGAAAAGAATACATTCCCCTATATCCGCGTCACATCACGTCCGTCAATCCGTCAATCTGGGGGCGGTTAGCGAGAAGACTACGCAGCCAGTACCCCTGTCTTTTGAATATAAAAACAGACGGCTTCGGGCTTTGACCTGAAACCGTCTGTTTACGTCTGCAAGGGATCGGCGTATCGTCATTGGTTCGTATCAGACCGGACAAAGCACGATCCGGCTTTGGGTGATCTCAAAGGGCGTGCGTCCGTTGACCGCGTCCCGACAGGTATCGAGGGTCCACTGCATCTTCTCCGCCATTCGCCGGATCATCCCCAGGATCACGGGATCGCTGTCGTCGATCAGCAGGGTAAAGGCGTCCTTGCTGATGATCAGATCCCGCACGGCGCGGTGCCGTTTGTGCTCAAAGAGCTGATGCTCGTCGGTGATCGCCTCCAGATCATACAGCAGCTTTGAGCTGCGGGCGGCGGTCACGTCGATTTCATCCGCCAAACGGAGCAGGGCGGCAAGGTAGGGCAGGCAAATGGCGTCGCCGTCGGGCGTGGACAGCGCGATCGGATAGATTCGCTCATCCTTCAGATCGGTTTTGCGGTGGCCCCTTGAGATCTGAATGACGGCCTCAAGATGGGCTTCACTCGGGAACTCAAACAGCTCTGCGTATTTCCGGATAAACCGGCCGGAATACTCGTTGTGGAAATCTCGGATCTGTTCGGCTGCGGTCGCGTTCGGGTGTTTTTCAAAATAATCCCCGAAATCAATCTCACGGGAAAAGGCTTCAAAATCTTTCCGCGTGATCCCCATTCCCGTATCATGAAAATAACAGCCGGAAAGCAACACGTAGATCTCGTGCTTGTTGAGCCGGTCAAGCTGTTCGCCGATCAGGGTGTTGCAGAACTGGATCACGGTGATCGAGTGCAGCTCGGAATGATCGGTATATTCGGGAAACAAAAGCTTATAATTCGACAGAATTCTCTGAAGGACGAAGACGCAGTCGGTAAACCGCTTGTGAAGATCGCGGTCCAATTCACGAAGGCGGAATTCAAGCGCGAAGCTGTTGGCGTCATCCGACATTTTTTTACCCCCTTCCCGTTTGTTTATCAATATACCACATTTGCGCCGCAATGTAAATATCCCAATCAGGATCACGGGCTTTTATATGCTCCGGTCC
>CAMVNL010000284.1 GCA_947168785.1 uncultured Clostridia bacterium
ACGTGATCCTCCCCGAAAACGCGACGCTTCCGCTTCAGACGCAGCAGGTGCTGCAGCGGTTCGTGCGGGGCGGCGGCAGGGTTTCCTGCGGGGCGCCTGCGCCCGAACCTGCCGTTCAGGTCGAGGGAGAGGGCCTTCGCGCCATGCGACGGAAAGCAGGAGCGGAATCCCTGCTGCTTCTGTTCCGGGAGGGCGGCGGAAGCGGCGCATACCGCGTTCATCTGCCCGGGACGCGCGGCTATCTGTTAAATCTCGACAACGGTAACCTGCAAGTTTTGGAAACCGAAGACGGGGTTTTGCCGCTGACGCTGTCCGTGGGCGAAACGGCGGTGATCCTGCTGACGGAAACAGACCTGCCGGCCCAGCGGCCGCAGCGCTTTGGCAGGCTGTTTGAAATCTCAGGCGGCTTTAGCCTGCGCAAAGACCGGAAACTCATCTGCAGCGAAAACGGATTTGAGCTCCAAACGCACACGGACGCCGCGCGGCCCGTTCTTCTCGGCGACTGGCGGGACCTGTTCGGCGCCGCGTATTCCGGCAGCGGCGTTTATGAAACGGCCTTTTCACTGCCGGACGACGCAATCGGCGTAAACGGACGGATCACGCTCGGCGACGTGCGTTTTACAGCCGCCGTGTACCTCAACGAAAGGCTTTTGGGCACCGTGTTGGCGCCGCCGTACCGTGTTTCAGTCCCTGCCGGGGTCCTGAAAAAAGAGAATCGTCTGAAAATCATCGTGACGAACACCTCCGCCAACTGGTACGCCGCCACCGATTATTTTGACAGATGGAGCAAAAAGGAGTTATCTCCGTATTTTGAGGGGGAATTATCCTATGCGGGGGACGCCGCCTCGGGCGGCCTCTTCGGCCCCGTCCGGCTTGAAACCGAGTGATAGTCGAGCCGATTATCATGAGGCCGCATCAATTCACGGAATGCGATCAACGGAACCTTTTGTTCTGAAACAACTCTGAATGCTTTCTCAAAATCAGTTATAAGATTGGCGACTGGATCAGTAACCAAGCAGAATTCATTATATCCTGTCATGGGAAAAACAATAATTGAATTCTATAAGCGATCGGCTTCACATTGCAGAAGATGTCATATAATCGAAAAATCTCCCGCTTTTCTGGCGAGATGAAACTGCCAAAAAAAACGGGAGGTTATTTTATCAGGTTTTTCCATGACTCTGCAATATCATTCTCGCGGGGATCCTTTGCGGCGCAGAACAGCTACCCCCAGCGCGGTGGCAACAAAACCGGACAGCAGAAATACAAGGTCCACGGTGCCGCCGATTTTCGCGTATACCGTCGGCACGCCCTTGACGGGAACGTCCGCGAACTGCACGGTGTCGAAACCGGTGTCGGCGGTGTCGAAGCGTTTGATCATGCGCCCCTGACGGTCTATGGCGGCGCTGACGCCGTCGTAGCTCGGTTTTACGACCGCAAAGCCGTTTTCCACCGCGCGGAACGCCGAAAGCTCGGTGTGCGCGCGTTTTACGCCGCGCCAGTCCCACGACGGTACGAACAGTACGTCGGCGGAGCCGGCCTTTTCACGGATAAAACCGATGAACGTATCGTCAAAGCAGATCACGTTGGCGATCACGCCCTCGTCCGTCGCAACGGATGGGACGGCGCCGCTGCCCTTCACGTAGCCGGGAAGCTCCACCAGCGGGATCAGATTCGTTTTGATGTATTCGGTCACGGAGCCGTCGGGCAAAACGAGAACGGTTTTATTCACCGATTCGCCGTTTTCGCTGCCGTCGGTATCGGCCGTTTCATAGCCCACGATCAGGATCATGCTGTGCTCTTTGGCGAACGCGGCGGCCGCGTCAACAAGAAGGTGTTCGTCCGCATCGGCCACCGAAAAAGCCTCCTCATTCCAGCAGGCGATCTTCGCGTCCCCCTCCGCCGCGCGCTGCGCTTCACGAAGAAAATACCGCAGGCTCTCTTCGTTCGGGATCTCCTCATAGGTCCCGTCTTCGTATTTTTCATAATACGGGCTGACGACGCTCGCAACGCGCACCGTGTTATCGGAACCGACCGGGAACGCCGCCAACCGGACGCAGCCGAAGCAGACGGACGCCGCCAGAAGCGCAAGGCAGACGCCCGCGGCAGGTTTCCACCGCGGCCTCTTTTCCGCCGCCGTAACGGCGACCGCGCCGAACCAATAGATCAAAAAGGATAACCCAAAGCTGCCGATCAGCGACGCGACCTGCATCAGCGGCAGGTTCCCCGCCTGCGTATACGCCATCGCGCCGAGGCTCCCGATCGGCGTGAGCGCGCGTAAGGCTTCCACCGAAACGAACGCCGCGGGGAAGATCAGACTGCTGAGAAAAGACCCCGGCAGTTTTTGCGCGAGCAGCCGGTCGGCAAGGAACGGCAGGACCCAGCAAACGCTCCAAAGCAGACAGAATACGGCGCTGAGCAGATAACCGGAATCCAGAATATCCGGCCATTTGATCACGTGCCCCACCGCGATGGCGGCGGCCAGCAGCAGGAACTGTCGTTTGGTTTTGGTTTGTCTGCTGAAATACAAAAACGCGAACGGCCAGATCCACGCCGTAACGCCGATATTCCATCGCCCGCCGGAAAACACGTAGGCAACAAAGCCGACGCCGAGCATCACCCATGCCGATTTAATCAAATGCTTTTGCCGGTCCATCGTTATCACTTCTCCTTCGGTAATACATGAGGAACCCTCGTCATTTCCACAGCCTCTTCAGCACTTCGCTTTTCAGAAACAAGGTATTCTTCTCGGAGGATTTAATCGGCTGCAGCTTGCCTGTTTTCACAAGCTCATTGATATACTGCCGGGAGCAGTTCAGAAGCTCCGCCGCTTCCGCTGCGGTAATGACGCGCTCGGAGGCGAACGCCCTGAAATCCTCCGCCGTCAGCGGGATCTTTTTCCCCGTTTTATAGAGAACGGAATCCGGGATAGTCAGATTCTCATCCCACTGCACCCCGTAACCGCCGGTCAGTATCCCGACGCCGGCAAAATAATCCGGTCGGTTCAAAAGGATCGCAAACCGCGGCGTCTTCTCAAAATATGCCGTCAGGTCGCACTTCCTGACCGTGCCGTCCCGGAAAAATACCAGCAGACAGCGGTCCCGCAAGGGGATCACGTCCTCGATCTTTGTTTTGCTCCGGCGAACGATGCTTTCCGGCAATTGCTCCGCATCGATCGGCGTAAGATAATAGTCGTCCTGCTCGCACCTGCCGGAGGATAGCATCAGCAGCGCGTATTCGTCATACTCCTTCAGCCCGTTATCGCGCAGGATCTGCGCAATATTCTGCCGGTCGGATGGGACGATCCGCTGTTGCACCCACAGTCTGCTCCAATAGGAATTCACCGTGCGCTCCCCCTTTTGCACAAAGGAAGAGAGCAGCAGCGGCGTTTCCCAAGGGTCGGCGTTCTCGGGCAGCTCAATATAAAACCGTTTGTCGGTCTCGTAGTAAAGCAGGTACGCAAGATCCTTTTTTGATGGATCAGCCGCGTCCCGAATGGCAAAAATCTTCATAATAACACCAACGTTTCCAGATCATTTCCCAGATTTTTTCCTGCAGATTCCGCGGGATCACATCGTCCAATCCTTCCAACAGGATGGTTTTGTCGCTCTCCTTTAGGGGCGTCAATGCCGGGCGCTTGTCCATCGGGATAAGCTTCAGGTTCTCCGCCGCGGACCGGGAGCCGACGTAGCATTGTACCGGCAGATCCGCCATGACGTCATATTTTTCGATTGCCTCCGGCGTTTCGCACCGACACAACAAAGACAGTCCGTGGTCGAACAGCGGCGCGAGACGGACGGTCTTCTTTTTTTTGTTCCGCAGGATCTCAATGTTCGCTCCGTGGCGGTCCCGGTTCAGGATCAGATAATCCACCACGAGCATATTCCAAATATAGTCGCCCCATCCCATGCGCACACAGAAATCAAGCGCGCTTTCACCGTCCTGACGT
>CAMVNL010000285.1 GCA_947168785.1 uncultured Clostridia bacterium
ACCAGCGAAATGTGCCAGATCTTATCCTGGCCGGTGTGAGGGCTGCCGATCCCCTTGGCGGCTTTTCCTTCAAAATAGAAGGGGTTGGCGGAGGAAAGAATAAACCTTCTGGTGTTGAGATAGAGCGGATCGTCTTTTTCGCAATAGCCGATATACGGCATGGCCAGCAGACTGGGGGAGTTAGCGTCGTCCATCAGAAGATGATGGCCCAATCCGTCCGTTTCATAGGCGTAGATTTTACCGATCCCCGGGTATTCCACGATACCGTATCGTTCGATCCCCTCGTGGATCTCACGGGCAAGGGTTTCGCATTTCACCGCATTTTCTTCGTCAGAAAAACCCTCCCGCAGCAGCAGCGCTGCCTTGTTCATCGCGCAGACGGCCATCATGTTGGCCGGGATCAGGTAATTATACACACATCTGTCGTCAGAGGGACGGAAGCCCGACCATGTCATGCCGGTATATCCCACAGGGTTGCCTTTTCCGTTTTGCGGAATGGTATCCGTCTCGGGGCAGTCTGTTCGGATAAAATAATATTTCGATTGCTCGGCGTGGCGCTGCTCCGTGACAAATACGCTGAGAATCGTCAGCAGCATCTGACGGAAGTCCTCCGTGAAGATGGCTTTGTCCTTCGTCACGTCATAGTAATCGAACGCCAAATAAACGGAAGCGCAGAGCGAATCCACTTCGTATTTCCGCTCCCAGATATAGGGCGAGGAAAAGTCCGTATCGTCCCGGTGGGAATGTTCGTGCTGCTCTTCATTGAAAGCGTTTGAATAGGGATCGAGATTCACGTAAAATACGTGGCGGCGGATGACGCCTTTCATGATCTCGCAAAGCGCGGCGCTTTCATTGCAAAGTGGCATATAAGGGCGAAGCTGAGCGGCGGAATCCCGCAGCCAAAGGGCGGGAATGTCGCCGGTGATGACAAAATAATCGCCGTTTTCGCAGGGCTTCACCGTCGTCTCAATGGTATTCAGATAGCATTGCTTGGCCAGCGGGGCAAGGGCGGGGTATGTGCGTTCGGTTTTCTTTTCAAGCGCGTCGGCAAACCGCAGCAGCGCAGAGGGAATTTCCATATCTTATCCTTTCAAAAAAGCCCGGAATACTCCGGGCGTCAGTATGCAAGTTGTTTGATCACTTTTTGTTTTTGCTGAGATATTTCCAGCAGAAAGCCGCGATGGCCGCGCCGACGAGGGGCGCTACGATAAACACCCATACGTTTTTCAGAGCGTCGCCGCCGGCAAAGAGGGCGGGACCGAAGCTTCTGGCGGGGTTCACGGAAGTGCCGGTGAAGCCGATACCGAGAATGTGGACCAGCGTCAGGGTAAGGCCGATCACAAGTCCGGCGATCTGGTCGTTTTTGACCTTGGAGGTAACGCCGAGGATGGCAAGCACGAACACAAACGTCAGAATGACTTCGATCAGCAGCGATTTGATGATGCTGCCATCGGCCAAACCATTGGTGCCGAAACCGTTGGCGGGATTATAGAAAATCCGCAGGCAGGCGGCGCCGACGATACCGCCGACGAACTGGGAGATCCAGTAGCCGATCGCGTCGTGAAGCGATATTTTATTGGAGATAAACATTGAAAGCGTGACAGCCGGGTTAATGTGGCAGCCTGAGATATTGCCGATGCTGTAAGCCATCGCCACGATCACAAGGCCGAACGCCAGCGCGGTCATCAGATAGCCGGACAGATCTGTGCAGCCTACGGTGCAGGCGGTGCCGCAGCCGAAGAAGACAAGGACCGCCGTGCCGATGCATTCCGCGATGCAGGCTCTGAAATTGATTTTTTTCATTAAGAACAACTCCTTTCGTCTTCATTATAAAATGGTTCAATATCGTTTTCAAGTATTTTTTTGCCTTTGTAAATTATTTTTTGTTAAGCATTGATTATTTCATTAAATTATGCTATGATACTCACAAAAAATAGAAATAAATGTCAGATCCGGGCGTCGATTCTCCGGATCATGGGATGAAAGATATGAAGAGAATTGCTGTCGTTGCCAATGACGTAGCGATGCCGGGTGAAAAAGGCCTCGGCAGATTATATTATTTTTCCGAGCTGTTGGCGGCCAACGGGTTTGACGTGGAATTGATCACGGCTGATTTTCAGCACTGGGAAAAAAAATACAGGACAAGTGAAAAGATGGAAGAGGCCCGCAGGAACGCGCCCTTCCGCATCACGTTCCTTCATGAACTGGCCTACAATAAAAACGTTGAGCCGAAACGCATTCTCAGCTACCGATTGCTGGCAAAAAACGCCGCTAAGCATCTTGCCGCCCATGAGTATGATCTGATTTACGCCCTCGTGCCGGATAATCATCTGGCAGCGGTTGCAGGGCAGCACGCCCAAAGCAGGTCCATTCCGTTTGTGACGGACGTGGAGGATCTGTGGCCGGAAGCGATGCGTATGGTCCTGGATATCCCGGTTATCAGCGACGTGTTGTTTTCCTATTTCACCGTCAACGCCAAAAAGGCGTATTCTCTGGCGGACGCCGTAGTGGGGTCCTCGGATGAATACCGTGACGAGCCGCTGAAATACGGTGTGAACGTACCGAAAAAGCTGACCGTTTACGTGGGTAACGATCTTCAGAAATTTGACAGCTCGGTGAAGTCATTTGACGGGACCCTTGAGAAGCCGGAAGGTGAATTCTGGGTAACCTACGCCGGCACCATCGGCACCAGCTACGATCTGTTTACGTTTGTGGAGGCGGCCGGTAAAATCGCGAATCAGGGAAGATCCGAGATCAAATATCTGATCCTCGGCGACGGTCCGCAGCGCGCCGAACTGGAAGAAGCCGCGAAAAAGACCGGCGCGGATATCCGCTTTCCCGGTTTTTTGCCCTTCGGTGAAATGGCGGCCTATCTGGTCCGATCCGACGTGACGCTTAATTCCCTTGTGGAAAAGGCGCCGCAAAGCATCGTTTCAAAGATCGGCGACTATCTGGCTGCCGGCAAGCCTATGATCAATACGGGTCTCAATAAGGAATTCTGCGCGAAGGTAGAAGCGGACGGCTTCGGCGTCAACGTCCGGCCCGGAGACGCGGACGTGTTGGCCGATGCGATCCTTTTGCTGGCAGACGATCCTGACGCCTGCCGCCGGATGGGCGAGAAAGCCAGAACCATTGCGGAAACACAATTCGACCGGGCGCAGACGTATCTCCATATGATTGATCTGATCCGGGAGCTTCTTTGAGGACTAACCTGAATGAAATACGATTATTTGATTGTCGGTTCCGGCCTGTACGGCGCCGTGTTTGCCCGAAAGGCGATGGACGCGGGTAAAACCTGTCTTGTTCTCGAAAAAAGGCCCCATACCGGCGGCAACGTTCATTGTGACGAGGTGGAAGGCGTTACCGTGCATACCTACGGCGCCCATATCTTTCATACCAATAATCAGCAGGTCTGGGAATTTTTGAACGCTTACTGTGACGTCCACCCCTTTATCAACAGCCCGATTGCGGATTATCACGGCGAACGGTATAATCTCCCGTTCAATATGAATACCTTTCAGCAGATGTGGGGCGTTACCGAACCGGAAGACGCGCAAGCGATCATTGAAGAGCAGCGGAAGGTCATCGCCGGGCAGCCGCATAATCTTGAGGAACAGGCCATCAGTCTGGTGGGGACGGATATCTATGAAAAGCTGATCCGCCACTATACCGAAAAGCAATGGGGAAGACCCTGCACGGAACTGCCGTCTTTTATCATCAGGCGGCTGCCCGTCCGTTTTACCTATGATAACAATTATTTCAACGACCGTTATCAGGGGATCCCCACGGGAGGCTACAACGGATTGATCGACGCCCTTTTGAAAGGAGCGGAAGTCATGCTGAATACGGATTTCAATGCCGACCGTTCGGCTTTCCGTGCCATGGCGGATAAGGTGATCTATACCGGCACCATCGATTCCTTCTATGACTGCCGCCTGGGCAAGCT
>CAMVNL010000286.1 GCA_947168785.1 uncultured Clostridia bacterium
CGCATCGGCAGCGTCCGGGGCGATCTGAGCTTCGATATCGACGGCGCGGTCATCAAGGTCAACGAGTTTGCCAACCGCCGGGTGCTGGGCAGTACCGCCAAGTTCCCCCGCTGGGCGGTGGCCTATAAATACCCGCCGGAGGAAAAGCTGACGGAGCTGAAGGAGATCGAGGTCTCCGTGGGGCGCACCGGCGTGCTGACCCCCACCGCCGTCTTTGAGCCGGTGCTGCTGGCGGGCTCCACCGTGAGCCGCGCCACCCTCCACAATCAGGACCGTATCAATGAGCTGGGCCTGGGCGTGGGGGACGTCATCCGCGTGCGCAAGGCCGGGGACGTGATCCCCGAGGTGGTGGCGCTGGAAAAGAAGCGGCCGGGCAGCGGCGTGTTCGCCATGCCGGAAAAATGCCCCTCCTGCGGCGCGCCCACCTTCCGTGACGAGGGCGGCGCCGCCCTGCGGTGCCTGAACCCCGAATGCCCCGCGCAATTGCTGCGCAACCTGATCCACTTCTGCTCCCGCGACGCCATGGATATCGAAGGCCTCGGCGACGCGCTGCTGGAGGCGTTCACCGCCGAAAAGCTGATCCGCTCTATACCCTCCGGGCGGAGGATATCGCTTCGCTGGAACGGCTGGGGGAAAAGTCCGCCGCCAATCTCATCGGCGCCATTGAAAAATCAAAAGAAAACGATCTTTACCGGCTGATCTTTGCCCTGGGCATCCGCAACATCGGCGAAAAGGCGGCAAAGCTCCTGGCTGTGAAATTCGGCGATATGGAGACGCTGATGGCGGCTTCCGTTGAGGAGATCCTCGCCATCGACGGCTTCGGCGAGCAGATGGCCTCCTCCGTCGCGGGCTTTTTCGCCCTGCCCCAGCCCCGGGAGCTGATCGGAAGGCTGCGCTCTTACGGCGTCAACATGAAGAGCCTCGCCGAGAAAAAGGACGACCGCTTTGCCGGTATGACCTTCGTGCTCACCGGCGCGCTGACGGAGTTCACCCGGGATCAGGCCACGGCGATCATCGAGTCCTTCGGGGGTAAGGCCGCCTCCTCCGTTTCGAAAAAAACGTCCGTCGTTGTCGCCGGCGAAGCCGCCGGCAGCAAGCTGCGCAAAGCAAATGAACTCGGCGTCCGCGTCGTCAGCGAAGCCGAGTTCAAAGAAATGATTTCGTAGCACGCAGCCTCAGCTGCGTATCAGGCAGTAGACAATAGGTGTAGCACGGCGCCTTGCGCCGTTTTCAGGCAGCAGCCGCAGCACGCAGCCTCAGCTGCGTATCAGGTATCAGGCAACAGGCAATAAGTGTAGCACGGCGCCTTGCGCCGTTTTCAGGCAGCAGCCGCAGCACGCAGCCTCAGCTGCGTATCAGGTATCAGGCAACAGGCAATAAAATCACCGGCGGGCGGGATTCGTCAGCGTGCTGAACTCTTCGGCGAACCACACGTCCGGCACCTCCACCGTTTTACCCTTCAGATAGTTGAGAAGCCCCGCGTCGGTGGTGAAGGCGAAGGTGGTTTTATAAGAGTACAGGCACTGTTTTTTATAGCCGCCGTAGCGCTTGTTCAGGGCGTTCGTCCCGTATTTGCCGTCCCCCAGCAGGGGGCAGCCGAGGGCAGCCATTTGGGCGCGGATCTGGTGGGTGCGGCCCGTGTGCAGGGTGACCTCCACCAGCGCCAGGTCGCCGTTCGTCCGCAATACACGGTAGGAGGTTTTGATGGACTTCCCGCCCGGGACCGGGCGGTCCAGCACCGTCACCGTGTTGGTCTTCTCGTTTTTGACAAGAAAGCCCTCCACCGTGTCCGCCTTCTTCGGCGGTCTGCCCACCGTGACGCAGAGATACTGCTTTTCGATTTCCCTTGCCTTGATCTTCTCGTTGAGGATCCGCAGGCTTTCGGCGTTTTTCGCCGCCAGCACGATGCCGCCGGTGTTGCGGTCGATGCGGTTGGCAAGGGCCGGGGCGAAGGAGGCCTCGTTCTTCGGGTCGTATTCGCCCTTCTCGTACAGATAGCGCTGCACACGGGTGATCAGCGTATCCACGTATTCGCCCTCGTCCGGGTGGGAGAGCAATCCCACCTTTTTGTTCAGCGCCATCACGTTTTCGTCTTCATATAAAATATCCAGCGACCTGCCCGCCCGGAGGAAGGAATAGGTCTCCTCCTTCGGCGCGAAGAACTCGTCGTTGATATACATGTCCACCGCGTCGCCCTCCTGCAGGCGCGCGGCGATATCGGCTTTTTTGCCGTTCAGCTTGATTCGTTTTGTCCGCAGGTATTTATACAGCAGCGACTGCGGCAGACCCGGCAGCGTCTTGGTGATATACTTATCCAGACGCTGTCCCGCGTCGTTTTTGCCGATGATAAAGGATTTCATAGCTTGACCTCTGATTTCAGAATGGAAGGTGGCGGCGACGTTGATCGACGTACCCGATAAAGACCGCCTGACGCAGCACGAAGGGCATCGCCGGCGGCTGAAAAAGCGGTTCGTGAAAGACGGATTTGACTATTTTGAACCGCACAATATCTTGGAAATGGCCCTGTTCTACACCTCTCCCCGGCAGGATACCAACGGGCTTGCCCACGACCTGCTCCGCCGGTTCGGTTCGCTCTCCGGCGTGCTGGACGCCCCTTTCGACGCGCTGCGCAGCGTGCCGGGGGTGGGGGATGAGACGGCGATCTTTCTGAAAATGATCCCGGAGCTGGCCCGGAAATATACCCAGTGCTCTCAGGCGGAAAAAGCCGTGCTGACGGAGCCGGAGGCTGCGGTGGCCTTCTTTGAGCCCCGCTTCCTCGGCCGCACCAACGAGGTGTTCATGGCGGCGTTCCTCAACGCCCGGGGCGAGGTGATCGCCTCCGACGTGTTTTCCGAAGGGGACGATTCCGCGGTGGTGATGGACGTGACGGCCGTCACCCGACGCGCCATTTTGCTGGGGGCCAGCGCCGTGATCGCGGCCCACAACCATCCCCACGGGTTCGCGGTGCCCTCCGCGCAGGACGTGGCCATGACCGACCGGCTGGCCGCCGCGCTGAACGCCCTTGGCGTGAGGCTGTGCGACCACATTATCTTCAGCCGAGAGGACAGCATCCGCATGTCCCGGGCAAAGAATTCAAAGCGCGAATATTTTGTGTTTGACTGAACCACCCGCCGTTTCCGGGGCGGCAGAAAGGAGGCCCTTAATGGAGGAAAAACGCGACCGACGCGTCATGCTCACAAAGCGTCTGCTGAAGGACGCGCTCATCACCCTCATGCGCAAAGAGCCGCTTCACAGCATCAGCATCAAAAAGATCTGTGAGACCGCTGACGTGAACCGCAGTACGTTCTATCACCATTACGATACCCAGTTCGATCTCTACGACGATATCCTGTCCGACGTGAGCGACGAGATCGGGACGATCATCAACGGCGCGAAGGAAAAGGACGGCGGCACGCTGAGGATCCTGACGGACATCTTCCAATACGCGGAGGATCATCGGGATCTCTTTCTTGTGATCCTCAGCACCAACAGCAACCTGAATCTGGGCGAGGGCTTCACTGAGAACGTGGCGCGCTTCCTTGACAAGGAGGCTTCCGCCGGCATGACCGCCTATTGCACCCAGTTCGTCGCGGCGGGGGTCGTCAATATCATGTGGATCTGGCTCAATGAAGAAAACCGCCGCTCCGCGCGGGACGTGGCCATGGTGATGAACGCCCTTTTGTGGCACGGCTTCAAAAAGGCCACGCGGCTGTTGGGCGGCGCCGGTTTGCCGTAATAACGTATTTTGTTCATCACGTTTTTTGTGATGAAAAATGAAAAGTTTTCGGTCCAGCCTTTTTCAAAAGGCTGGCGAGGTCTCGGGGCGGAGCCCTGAGTCGCCCGCCGCAGCGGGCGAAATACCTGCGATCCATAAAGCGCAGGAGGTTGTTACTGCTCCACCAATTTAATCGTGAATTATTTATGCGCCGTATAAACGTCGCAA
>CAMVNL010000287.1 GCA_947168785.1 uncultured Clostridia bacterium
CCACGCGTCTCGTGATCCGCGAGCGGGCGGAGAAGTAGCACGGCGCCTTGCGCCGTTTTTTAGGCAATAGGCAGCAGGCAATAGGCAATAGATTTTTATCGGGCGTCGGGACGTTTGGTTCCGGCGTTCTTTTTTGGTTTTTTAGGGCATTTAAAGGTTGATTTATAAAATAATATAATAATCTTGATTTTAGACTTGCCAACGGAAAACGAGTGTGTTAAAATATATAAAATATTAAATATAATAATGGGGAAAACTATGTCTGGTTTATTGAGAGATTATTCGCCGGAGGCGCTGGCGCGGTTTGAGCGCGAGGCTGCCGAACGGTACGAAGCATACAAGGCGAAGGGGCTGGCGCTGAACATGGCGCGGGGGAAGCCCTCGCCGGAGCAGCTGGACCTGTCCGATCCGCTGTTCAACCTGACCCGCGAGGAGACCGGCGTGAAGTCCTCCGACGGCTGGGACTGCCGCAATTACGGCGTTCCCTTCGGCTTGGAGGAGACCCGCTCCCTCTTCGGTGAGATCATGGGCGTCGGCAAAGACAACGTGATCGTCTGCGGCTGCTCCAGTCTCAACATCATGTACGACTACGTCTCTCAGGCCATGACCCACGGGATCGCGGGAGGAGAGCCCTGGCTCTTCTGCCGGGACCGCAAGATGATCGCCCTTGTGCCCGGTTACGACCGGCACTTCAAGGTGGCGGAGCATTTCGGCTTTGACTTCATCTGCGTGCCCATGACGGCGGACGGCCCCGATATGGACCGGCTGGAAGAGGCGGTAAAGGACCCGGCGGTCAAAGGGATGTTCTGCGTGCCCAAATATTCCAACCCCGACGGCGTCACCTTCTCCCCGGAGACGGTGCGGCGGCTGGCGGCCATGGAGACCGGCGCGAAGGATTTCCGGGTGATCTGGGATATGGCCTATACGGTGCACGACCTGTACGACGAAACCGACGAGCTGGCCAACGTGTTCGAGGTGGCGAAGGAATACGGCACAGAGGACCGCTTTATCGCGGTGGCCTCCACCTCCAAGATCACCTTTGCCGGGGCGGGGCTCTCCGCGCTGGCGGCCTCCGACGCGAACATCGCCGAGATCAAAAAGCGCATGGCGGTGCAGATCATCGGCCACGACAAGATCAACCAGCTCAAGCACGCGTATTTTTATCACCATCTTGACGATATCAAGGCGCAGATGCGCCGTCACGCCGAGCTGCTGCGGCCCAAGTTCGAGACCGTGCAGAAGATCCTCGACGAGGAACTGACGGGGCTGGGGATCGCCCAATGGAGCAAGCCCAAGGGCGGCTATTTCATCAGCCTGGATGTGACAACCGGCTCCGCGAAATACGTGGAGACGCTCTGTAAGGACTGCGGCGTCGTTCTGACGCCCGTCGGCGCCACCTGGCCGCTGGGCAAGGACCCCGAGGACAAGAACATCCGCCTCGCGCCCTCCTATCCCTCCGTGGAAGAGATCGCCCTGGCGGCGGAGATCGTGGCGGTCTCGGTGAAGCTGGCCGCCTGCCGCGCGCTGCGGGAAGGACAGACGGGCTGAGCAAAGAAGTATTCAGTCGGAAAACAAGTCAGAAGTGGGAAGTGGGAAGTCGGAAGTCCTGCGCCGGAAGGGATCGCTTCCTCTATGAACGTTCTGTATTTTCCAACGCTCCCCATAGGATTTGTTGGGTGATCGCTGTTGCGTTATCCAAAAGGGACTTCCGACTTCCGACTGATGACTTCCGACTTTCTGATGCAGGTTCTGCGGCGAGAACGTGATAACAAAAATGGATGTGATACAAATGATCAGAGTGGGGCACGGCTATGACGTGCACAGATTCGCCGACGGCCGGAAGCTGATCCTCGGCGGCGTGACGGTCCCTTATGAAAAGGGGCTGCTGGGCCATTCCGACGCGGACGTGCTGCTGCACGCGGTCAGCGACGCGCTGCTGGGCGCGGCGGCGCTGGGGGATATCGGAAAGCACTTTCCGGATACCGACCCCCAGTATGAGGGCGCCGACAGCCTGCTGCTGCTGGAAAAATGCGCGATGCTGTTACGGGACGAGGGCTGGACGGTGAGCAATATTGACGCCACCGTCATTGCCCAGAAGCCGAAGCTGGCGCCGTATATCGGGCAGATGCGCGTCAATATCGCGGCGGCCTGCGGGCTGGATACCAACGCCGTCAGCGTAAAGGCGACGACGGAAGAGGGCCTCGGCTTTACCGGCGAGCTGCTGGGCATCAGCGCCCACGCGGTATGCCTGATCGAAAAATAATCTGATTGGTGGAATCAAACATGTTGATGGAAACGGTACAGACCTTCTTCCTGAAGCTGAAGGATCTGTTTATGAATTACGACTGGCTGACGGATACGCTGGATATCCTGCTGGTGGCGCTGATCGCCTACGGCATCATCATCCAGCTGCGCAAGTCCCAGTCCATTCAGGTCATCAAGGGCCTGGCGCTGGTCGTGGTCGTTTACCTTGTCATCTCCTTCGCGGGCATGAAGACCAGCACCTTCATCTTCTCGAAGCTGTTCAACGATATCATCGTGATCTTCGTGGTGCTCTTCGCGCCGGAGATCCGTCAGGTGCTGGAAACCGTGGGCAAGCGGCGGATCAGCAAGCGGTTCTCCTTCTTTTCCTCCTCGGCAGACGAGGAGGAGGCGACGGCCATCAACGCCGTCTGCCGCGCCTGCGGCGCCATGAGCGAGAGCAAGGTGGGGTCGCTGATCGTCTTCCAGCGCAATTCGCTGCTGGGCGACCTGACCAAGCACTCCGTGCCCATTGATTCCGAGACCACCTTTGAAATGGTCTGCAGCATTTTCTATCCCAAAGCGCCCCTGCACGACGGCGCGATCATCATCAAGGACGGCCGCATCGTCGCCGCCCGCTGCGTGGTGCCCATGAAGAACGACCGCGAGGTCAGCGGTCACGTGGGCACGCGCCACCGGGCCGCTCTGGAGGGCAGCCTGAATTCCGACGCGGTGGCGGTGATCACCAGCGAAGAAACGGGCATCATCTCGCTGGCGGTGGACGCGCAGCTGCGCCGCGGCCTGACGGACAGCGAGCTGCGGGAGCAGCTGAGCATGCTGCTGCTGTCCCGTGAAAGCGATAAAACCAAAAAGAAAACGGAGAAAAAGAAACGCGGCGCGCTGCCCGCGGCGGAACCGCCTGCGGACGCCCCGGTCGGCGAAGGAGGGGACAGCGATGGGCAGTAATAAGAACGCCAGGGATAAGGGCTCCCGCTCCATCATGGATAATAACAAGATCGTCTTTGCCATTTCGCTGCTGATCGCCGTCATCTGCTGGGGCTCCGTCTCGCTGGTCAACACGCAGGAGACCGAGCGGACCATCACCGGCGTGAAGGTGCAGCTGACCCAGACGGACGAGCTGCTGGCCGATTACGGGCTTTCCGTGTTCGATCAGACGGATTTCTTCGTGGACGTGACGCTGAAGGGCTACAGCTACCTGCTGCGGGACGTGACCTCCGAAAATATCAACCTGACCGCCTCCTGCGCCTCCGTGGCCGCGGCGGGCACCTACGACCTGCCGGTGGTCTCCGCGCTGGAGGGCTCCGTCAACAGCAACGTGCGCATCACCAAGCTCTCCTCCGGTACGATCAAGGTCTATTTTGACAAAGAGGTCTCCAAGACCTTCAACCTGGTGGAGGACGTGGTGGAAAAAGAGGGCTACGCCGTAGCCGAGGGCTATGAGCGCGAAAACCCGATCCTCAGCACCGAGACCGTCACCGTTACCGGCGCCTCCCGCGACGTGAGCAAGATCGTCACCGTGAAGGCGCGGGTGGAGCTGAGCAAGACCCTCAACTCCACCGAGCGGTTGGAAGCGGCGCTGATCCTGGAAGCCGATACCGGCGAGCTGGACGCGTCCCTGTTCACCATTTCCCCGGACGGGCCCGTCTATATCACCATCCCCATCG
>CAMVNL010000288.1 GCA_947168785.1 uncultured Clostridia bacterium
GTGGACGGGGATGAAATATTTCGGGCGGACCAGGTTGATGATCAGCTTCTGGTCCTCCTGCGCCGCATGGCCGGAGACGTGGATGCCCAGCGTCTTTTCATAGGCCACCTCCGCCCCCAGCTTCATCAGGTCGTTGATGGTGTTGGAGACCGTCTTTTCGTTGCCCGGGATGGGGGTGGCGGAGATGATGATATAGTCGTTGCTGCCGACGGTGACCTTCCGGTGGTCGCTCTGGGCCATGCGGGAGAGGGCGCTCATGGGCTCTCCCTGGCTGCCTGTGGTGATGATCACGGTCTGGCTGTCGGTATAGTTTTTCAGCCGGTCGATGGGCAGCAGAATGCCGTCGGGCACCGTGAGATAGCCCAGCTCCATGCTGACGGACACCACGTTTTCAAGGCTGCGGCCGGAGAGGAAGATCTTCCGGTTCATCTTGACGGAGGCGTCCACGATCTGCTGGATGCGGTGGATGTTGGAGGCGAAGGACGCCACGATGATGCGCTTCTCCCCCGCCCCGCGGAAGAGGGCTTCCAGCGTTTCGCCCACGTTGCGCTCGCTGGGCGTGTAGCCCGGGCGCTCCGCGTTGGTGGAATCCGACATCAGACACAGTACGCCCTCGTTCCCCAGCTCGGCGAAACGGGGCAGGTCGATCACGCCCCCGTCGATGGGGGTGTTGTCGATCTTGAAGTCGCCGGTGTGGACGATCAGCCCCGCGCCGCAGCGGATGGCGTAGGCCAGAGAATCGGGGATGGAATGGTTGACGTGGATGGCCTCCACGGAGAACTCGCCGGTGCTGATCACGTCGCCGGGACGGATCTCCACCAGCTTGCAGGAGCCCAGCATGTGGTGCTCCTTCAGCTTGCCCTTGATAAGGCCCGCCGTCAGGCAGGTGCAGTAGACCGGCACGTTGACGGTTTTAAGAAAATAGGGCAGCGCGCCGATGTGGTCCTCGTGGCCGTGGGTGATGAACACCGCCTTGATCTTCCGGGCGTTGCGCTCCAGAAAGGTGAAATCCGGCAGCACGTAGTCAACGCCGGGCATATCCGCGTCAGGAAAGGACATGCCGCAGTCCACGATGATCATTTCATCGTTGTATTCGAACAGCGTCAGGTTCTTGCCGATCTCATTGATGCCGCCGAGGAAGGAGATCTTCACCGAATCGGTGATCTTATTCTTTTTGCCCTTCCCGCGGGAAGCCTTCTGCGAGGGCTTCTTCGCGGCTTTCTGCGTCGTTTTCGCGGGCGTTTCCCCCTGCTTCTTTTCGGGGAGGGCCGTCTTCTTTTCGATCGTCAACCCTTCCTCCTGCCGGCGGCCCGCGTCTTTCGCCCTGGCCCCCTTGCCGGTCTTGGTTGTCTTTTCCGTCTTCGTGTTCCGTTTCGGTTTTGCGGCGTTCTTTTTCGCCGCGTCTTTGGTGATGGATGTATCTTTGGTAACAGCCGCCTGAGCAGCCTTCGCGCCGTTCTTTTTACCGGCGCCGGACTTTTTCGTTTTCGTCTTTTTCGCGTTGCCGCCCTTTTTCTCGACGGCGGCCGTACCCTCAGACTTCTCCTTCTTGTTTTGAGAAGATTTGTTCTGCATAGTGTCTCCTTGCTGATATTATATGTATCTCCTCCGCCGACAGACGGCGAAGGAACCCAAACGATGATTTATCATCTTATATTACTCTATTTTATTCCTGTTGTCAATAACGGCGGCGCGAATTTTCTCCGCGATTTCGGCGGAGAGCTCCTTGGCCGCCTCCATTTCGGCGGATTCCGACAGGATCCGCACCCGGCTGGAATTGCCCATCTGGCGCACCTTCGCCCCGGCGCCGCCGCCGAGCACCCGGTAATAGGCGCTGCCGGGCGCCCTGGCGCCGAAGACCGCCTCCATGGTGCGGTGCAGGGTTTCCGGTTCGCAGTCGAAGACGCAGATGTTTTTCCGCACGGAGACGGATTCCACGTCCTTCAGCAGCTCCGTCAGCTTCATCTTCGACTGGGCTACGATCTCGCAAAGACGGAAGGCGAGGAACAGCCCGTCAAAAGCCCACAGACAGTTGAAGACCAGTGATTTTTCCGGCGGCCTCTCCCCGTCCGGGCCGGCGCGATAGACCTTTCGCCCGAACACCGCCGCCTTTTTCTCGATCAGCTCCGGCGCGTCCTCCGGCACCGCTACGTCGTTGCCCCGGGCGAACTCATACTCGCAGAGGAACAGCAGCGCCGCGGAGCCGTAAAACACCTTGTCGTCTTCCGCCACGTAGGATTCCCCCGCCCCGCCGTCGGTGATGAACAGCAGACGGAAGGGCTTTTCCTCCCGTTCGCCGTATGGCAGCGCCTCCCGCGCCGTCTCCGCCACAAAGGGATCGGCGCTTTCCACGGTCAGCTCCACCGACCGGCGGAAGGCGGCAAAGGACTTTTTCAGCCGCGCCTTATAGACGCTGGAAAACAGCTCCATCCGGAAGCGCCTGCCCACCCTGTCCGGCTCGGCGTAGGAAAAGGCGCCGTAGCGGTAGCCGTCCTCGATGCGCCGCCGCAGCTGTCTGTTGAAGGGCAGACCGCTTTCCCCCGCGAAGCGGAAGGAGATCTCACCCTCTTTGCAGGCGACGAAAACGAAGGCGGAAAGGGCGCAGTGGCAGGCGTAAAAGCCGATCTGCCCCCGGAACACCCTGCCGAAGTCGTAGACCTCCGCCCCGCAGGACGCCGCCCCACACCGGCAGACGCTGAGATAAAGCTCCGACGCCGGGTCTCCGTCGCAGCCGAAGCCGATCTTGCCCCCCAGCGCCCCCGCCAGCGCCTGTCCGGTCCTCAGCGCGTCGGCCAGGGTCACGCCCTCCCATACGCGCCCGCTCAGGCCGTCAAGGTCGAAGACGGCGGAAACGCCGCTCCGGTCCCGCAGGTCCTCTGAAACGAGGCTTTCCGGCGGCACGCGGACGCCGGCGCTGATCTTCACCGAGGGGAACACCCGGGTGAACCGGCCGATCTGCGCCCCGTAGCCCAACACCGCGCCGTTTTCCAGCAGCACGTTTTCCCGGAGCCGCACCCGGTCCGCCAGCACGGCGGCATGCACGTCGGTGGCGCTTCCCACGACGCAGTTTTCCCCGATAATGCTGTCAGTGATCACACAGTCCCTTCCGATCTCCGTGCCCGCGCCCACGGAACAGAAGGGCCCCACAGTCGCGCCGCCTCCCAGCTTCACCCCATTGCCCAGCAGACAGGGGGCGATGATCCGGTTGCCCTCGTCGTCCACGGAATCCGAGCCGTAATAGACGCCCGCCTCCGGCTCCGCGTTGGCCGGGTCCTTCAGCAGCTCCGCATTGGTCTCACGGTATTCCGCAAGGCCGCCGATATCGAACCAGCGGCCGTCGGCCTTCACCGTTCCCACCGCGCCGCGCTTTCGCAGCAGCAGCGGAAACAGGTCCTTGGCGAAGTCGAAGCGCTCCCCCTCCGGGATCAGGTCCAGTACGCTGCCGGAGCAGAAATAGATGCCGGTGTTGACGAAAAAGGAACGCACCTGCTCCCAGTCCGGCTTTTCCGTAAAACCGGTGACGACGCCGTTGTCTGCGACGATCACGCCGTAATCCCGGGGATCGGCCACCTCGGCGCCCACGATGGTGACCTGCCGCCCCTCCGCCTCGTGCCGTTCCCGCAGCGCGTCCAGCGGAAAGTCGATCAGGTTGTCGCCGCTGATCACCAGAAAATCCCCCGGGACGTCCTTCAGGGCGTTTTTCACGCCGCCCGCCGTGCCCAGAGGCTTTTCCTCCCGGCGGCAGACGACGTTCACGCCGTAATCCCGGTTTTCCAAGTAAGAAGAGATCTCCTCCGCCCGGTAGCCCAGCGAGAGGTAGATTCAGGTTGTCAATTCGCCTTTTCGATGTTCGTACTGCTGCATGAGGTGCACTTC
>CAMVNL010000289.1 GCA_947168785.1 uncultured Clostridia bacterium
CGTTGTGGTCAATGGTGGCGGGCTTGCCCACGCTGGTGACGCCCGCGGTTTCGCGCAGACCGGTCAGGGTGACGGAAGCCATTTCCTCATAGGTCAGCTGATCCATGAATTCGTCCCACTTGGGATCGTCGTAGGCGTAATCCATCATGTTGACCAGCTGCAGGTTGGCGTTCTTGCCCATGGTGGGGAAGGAAACGCCGGAAGCGTAAGGCAGGTCCGCATCGTCCAGCACCACGCCCTTGGCCATTTCGTCGGTCATGGTCAGCTTCACGGCGCCGGGGGTGACGGTGCCTTCCCAGTTGCTGCGGGAATAGTACACGATTTCGTTATTGCCCTTGCCGGTGTAGCGGTTCATGTCCGCGTCGGCGAACAGGGCCTTCACGTCCGCGCCGGTGCCGTAGGCCTTGGCGTAGGTGTCCTTGTCAAAGGCCTGGTCAAAGGTATAGGTCAGGGACGCGTCGCCTTCGCCGGTCAGGCCCTCGGTGAAGCCCTTGGCGGCCAGGATGTTGTTGGCGGCCTGGTGGGCGTTTTCGGCGGCGGTGAGGTAATACGCGCCTTCATCCAGGATGAACACGCCGGTGCCGTAGGCGTCGTAAGAGGTCAGATAGTATTCGGGCACGGAAACGGTGACAGTCTCGCTTTCGCCGGGATTCAGCAGCCTGGTCTTGCCATAGCCCACCAGCTCCACGGCGGCCTTTTCGATCTGGTTCTGCTTGTCATATTCGGTGTAGGGCTTCTGGGCGTAGACCTGCACGGTCTTTTTGCCCGCGGCGTCGCCGGTGTTGGTGACGTTCACGGTCAGGGTGTAGGCGGTTTTCTGGCCTTCGCCGCTCTTTTCCACCTTCATATCGGAGAAGGCGAAGGAGGAATAGCTCAGGCCGTAGCCAAAGGGGAAGGAAACCACGCTGCTGTAATTGAAGCTCCCGGCGTTGGGGATGCCCATCACCACGTCTTCATACCGGGTCTCGGTGTACTTGTAGCCCACGTAGATGCCTTCCTGATACACCACGTACTTGCCGTAGGCGGACAGGGCTTTGAAGTTGTACTTGTCGGCGTCGGCATAGGTGTAGGAGCCGAAGTTGTTCATCACGGGGTCCAGCTGATTGTCCATCCACCAGGTATCGGGCAGGGAGCCGGAGGGGTTGACGCTGCCTGAGAGCACGTCGCCCACGGCGTACAGGCCGGTCTGGCCCACGGAGCCCACCCACAGGGCGGCGTCCACGCCATAGTCCTCTTCAAACAGGAAGGCGGTGCCGATGGGGTTGGCGCTGTTGATGATGACGGTGATGGAGCGGATGGCCCCGTCGTCCTTCATTTCCTTCAGGCCCTCCAGGATGGAGCGCTCGTCCTCGTTGAGGGTCAGGTAATCCTTGACGCCGTTGTCCAGCTCCAGGGCGTCTTCCTTTTCGGCGGTCACGTCGTCGCCCTCGCCGCCCACGCGGCCCACCACATAAATGACGTCCTCGCCCTGGCCCAGGGTGTCGTCGTGGTTCTTGCTGACCTTCTTCCAGCGCACTTCGCCGATTTCATAGGTGTTGCGCTTGGCTTCGTTTTCCACATAATAATCCAGCAGCGGCTTGTCCACCACGGTGTAGCCCGCGCCGGTCAGCACGTCGTAATAGTTAGGCGCGCCGTCCGCGTCCACAGCGCCGGAACCGGTACCGCCGTAGACGGGGTCCATCACCGTGACGCCGACCAGACTCACCTTGCTGCCAGCGGCCAGGGGCAGGGTGTTGTTCTCGTTTTTCAAAAGCACGATGCCTTCGCCCTCGACCTCACGCACCTTGGCTTCGCCCGCGGCTTTCAGCTCGGCGATGGTGGAAAACTTGCTGTCAAAATACCGGGCATACCCCTCTTCCTGCCCGGCGGGCAGGGTGGACACGGTCTTGCTGGTTTTGGTGCCCAGGAACTGGTTGATCTGGCCCGCGTTTTCCCCGGCAATGATATTGCCCGTGAACACCACGGCGAACAGCGCGCTGGTCACGTTCAGGAACAGCTTTTTCAATGTTCTCTTGGTTGAAGGTTTCATGGAGGAAATCTCCTTTCTTACTCACGAAATGCGGAGCCGGGGCCATGCGGAGCCGCTCGGCCGCGCCTTCGGACGGGGCGGGCGGCTGATGCTTCCAGGCCGCGGGCCCTGTCTGAAAAGGCTGTTATCTGAACATATTTTATAGGAAAAGCGCGTGAAAGTAAAGAAAACCGCCCTGTCGCGCATACCGTTCCGCCGTCCGTAAGTAATCCATTCAGCCGTTTGCGCTCCGTCATCGGGCGTTTCGCTTTTTCCTTGTCGTGAACGGGCGGCATTTTGCCGTGAATGACCGGATCGCGGGTTCGGGGTTCGCATGCGCGCGGGAATGAAGATTGCGATCATGTGGTTTTTGTGTCATAATAGGACCAACATGGGAGGGCACCCAGGTTCTTTCCGGCGCGGCATGCGGGCCATAACCGGATGGATGCTTCAGCACCAACGGCGCTTCGCGCAGTGATCAGAGTACAGAGTTCAGAGTACAGATGATCAAGTGCGCGCGCTTTGAAATTCAAAAATAGCAAGGTATATAAATCTGTACTCTGCACTCTGTTCTCTGTACTCTTTCAGTCTCCTCAATGCAACCCAAAATCACAACTCGGAAAGGAGCCTTTTCCATGAGCAACGCATCCTCGAAGAAAAGCTTCGGATTCTATATCGTGCTGCTGGCCGCCGTGCTGGCCCTGGCGGCGGGCGTTTATTTTCTGGTCATCCACGGCACCTTCGGCCTGGACAGCACCCACAATGGCGACTGCTACGATCCCATCATCACGGGCCTGCTCATCGGCGGCGCGGCGCTGGCCGTGATCCTCTCCCTCGTCAAGAAATACGGCCTGGCCTCCGCCGTCACGGCGATTGCCCCCGGCGTGGCTATCTGCCTGTTTGTGCATAAATGCTACTGGTACGTGGTGGACGTGTTCATCGGCATCGACGAAAAGCACGGCTTCGACCCCCGGTTCATGATCTTCACCGGTCTGATCGCCGCGGCCTTCGTGATCGGCGAAGTGGCGATCTATGTCAGGAAAACCAAGGCATAACATAAAATCAACCGGAAAGGACGATGATCCAACATGGCAAACGCAATCGTCGGCCAGAGCGGCGGCCCTACCTCCGTCATCAACGCCAGCCTGGCGGGCGTGTTCCAGGCCTGCCAGCACCGCGGCGCGCAGCACGTCTACGGCATGCTGCACGGCATTCAGGGACTGCTGGAGGAAAAGGTCTGCGACCTCTCGGACCGGCTCCGCTCCTTCCTGGATATCGAGCTGCTCAAGCGCACCCCCTCCTCCTTCCTGGGCAGCTGCCGCTACAAGCTGCCGGATCCGGCGGAGGACGAAGCGGTGTTTGAAAAGCTGTTCGCCATCCTCAAGAAGCTGGATATCCAGTGGTTCTTCTACATCGGCGGCAACGACAGCATGGACACCATCAACAAGCTTGCCCGCTACGGAAAGACGATCGGCAGCGGCATCCGGTTCATGGGCGTGCCCAAGACCATCGACAACGACCTGATGCTCACCGACCACACCCCCGGCTACGGCTCCGCCGCCAAGTACATCGGCGTGGTGATGAAGGAAATCATCCGGGACGCCACCGTGTACGGCACCAACTACGTGACCATCGTGGAGGTCATGGGCCGCAACGCGGGCTGGCTCACCGCCGCCGCCGCGCTGGCCCGGGGCGACGACTGTGAGGGCGTGGATCTCATCTGCCTGCCCGAGCTGCCCTTCCATACCGACCGGTTCCTGGCAAAAGTGGAGCGGATGCAGAAGGAACGGGAGAGCGTGGTCATCGCGGTGTCCGAGGGCGTGAAGCTGCCGGATGGCCGCTTCGTCTGCGAGCTTTCCGACGACG
>CAMVNL010000290.1 GCA_947168785.1 uncultured Clostridia bacterium
CGCTGTTCACGGTGCCGGAGATCCTCTTTGTGGTGCTGTTTGACGTGTTTTTCGTGATCTTCGCCATGAAGACAGGCATGAACCTCAAGGGTGTGCTCCTTGTGCCCATCGTGATCTACGCCACGGTGATCACCACCATGCTCAGCAAGGCGGTGGCCCTCGGTTTTACCGCCATGCAGACGGACGCGCCCTACGGTATTTTCGTGCTGCTCTGCGCCATGGCCGGGGCGCTGCTGTTCGTGGCGTCGGATTTCACCATCTCCATCCTGATGTTCAACGAGAAGCACAAGAAAAACTACCCGCTGAAAATGTTCAACATCGTCACCTATTTCGCGGCGGAGCTGCTGCTGGCGCTGCTGATCGGACTGGTATAACGTAGCACGGCGCATTGCGCCGTTTTCAGAATTGTCATTGTATCAATATCAAATATATGAACTGCGTTGCGACGGCGCAAGGCGCCGTGCTGCAAAAAAAGGGGAACCGTTATGCAATCATTCAAAATCCATTCCACTCTCGCGCGGGATATTTCCGTTTATCTCCGCCGGGACCCGGCGGTGCCGCGGGAGCTGTTCGCGGCGAAATGCGTCAAGCCGGACCTTTCCGGCGTGAACGTGCCGCTGCCCGCGCGGAAAAAGGACTATTACTGCTTCGCCGATTCCGGCAAGGCCCTGTGGCTGGGCGCGCCCAACGGCGTGACCCGGTATGAGGCAAACGCCGAACGGGCGACCGACCGGGTGATGTACTTTTCCGCCGAGCGGGACCTGCCGGATAACGACGTGAAGGCCCTGTACTGCGACGGGGCCGACCCGGAAAGCCTTTGGGTGCTCACCGCCGAGGGCGTGTCCCACATCGTGCTGGAGGAGATCTCCGCCGAGGAGAAGGCCAGACGCCTGACGGAGGAGACCCACCGCTACGTGGACCGCCGGGGCATGGCGACCCAGCGGAGTCTGACCGTGCCGCGGGAGCTGTCCTCCCGGGTGCCCTACGGCCATTCGGACAACTCCGGCACCTTCACCGCGGGCTTCGCCGTGGGCGAGCTGTGCCGCTACGCCGTCATGAAGCGCGAGCGCGGCGCGGAAGATCCGGAAACGCAGGCGGCGAAGCGCAGCGCCCTACGGGCCACCGAGGCTACGCTCCTGCTCATGTTTATCGCGGGCCGGGGAGACGGGTTCGTTGCCCGTACCTACGTGACCACCGCAGAGCCCGTGCCGGACGACGGCCTGTTCTACCGCAAATCCGGCGGCAAGGCCACCTGCCTGCCCACCACCTACGCCAAGGAGAAGGGCATTGCGGGGTTGGAGATCGACGCCTCCGCCCCGGTGCCGGACAGGCTGGCAAAATACTACCGGGACGCCGGTTTTACCGACGACGATATCATCTACAAGGGCGACACCAGCTCCGACGAGATCACCCACCACTACTGGCTGATCTACTTCGCCCATGAGATCCTCGGGGCGGAGGACCCGGAGCTGGACGAGCTTCTGCAAACCGCCGCCAAGGCCACCATGGCCCATATCATCGACAACGGTTACTGCCTGCGGGAATGCGACGGAAAGCCCACCACCTGGGCCAAGTGGAACCAGGCCTATTTCCGCTCCATGATCGGCTGGTCGGACGCCTGCCTCAACGCCGCGGAGGTACTGATGTTCTTAAAGGTGACCATGCACGTCACTGGCGAGACGGGCCGCTGGAAGGAGGCCTACGACGCCCTGGTGGCGGAGGGCTATGCCACCCTTACCACCCTGCACGACCAGCGCTTCCATATCAGCGCCCAGACCCAGTGGCTGGAACAGGTGGAGGAGCTGATGTACGGCGACAACATGCTGGCCACCTGCTCCTACTGGCTGCTGATCGCGCTGGAGGAGGACCCCGCTCTGAAGGCGCTGTACCGAAAGGGCTATCAGGTCTGGGACGCCACCTTCCGCCGGGAGCACAACCCCATCTACGATTTCGCCTATATGCTCTCCTGCCCGGATAAAACCGTGGACACAGAGCGCCTGGAGGACTGGTTCCGCCGCTTCCATATCACCCGGATGGCTGCCCCCGCCTCTGTCACCCAGCGGTACGACGTACCCCTGCGGCTGCGCTTCGGCGGTATGCGGGAGACAAGCTGGCTGCTGCCGCCGGACGAGCACTATATCACCAAATACGACCGCAACCCCTATTACTGGGAGGGGGACGGCAGCACCCGCGTGGTGGAGAGCTGCTACCCCTACACCTGCGCCTACTGGCTGGGGCGGTATTACGGCATCATCGAAAGGGAGGGAGAATAAATGTCCGCTCATTCCAAAATCCATCTGATCGGCAGCGCCCATCTGGACCCCATCTGGCTGTGGCGGTGGCAGGAGGGCTGCGGCGAGGTGCTGCAGACCTTCCGCAGCGCGCTGGACCGGCTGAACGAATATCCCGATTTCGTGTTCACCTGTTCCTCCGCCGCCTACTACAAGTGGGTAGAGGAGATCGCCCCGGATATGTTCGAGGAAATCGTCGCCCGGGTCAAAGAGGGCCGCTGGGTGCCCGTCAACGGCTGGTGGGTCCAGCCGGACTGCAACATGCCCTCCGGCGAGTCCTTCGCCCGGCAGGCGCTGTATTCCCAGCTCTATTACTATGAAAAGTTCGGCAAAATCTGCTCCACCGGTTACAACGTGGATTCCTTCGGCCACAACGGCAACCTGCCCCAGCTCATCTTCAAGGGCGGCATGAACGCCTACGTGATGATGCGCCCCGGCGAGCACGAGCACCCGGGCATTCCCTGGACCTTTTTATGGAAGGGGATCGACGGCACCAAAATGCCCACCTTCCGCATCAAGGAGAGCTACACCGCCAGCGGGCAGAAGGCGCTGGACGACCGCATGGCGGAGGCGGAGCAGCGCATCGCCGAGGACGGCCACGGCGTCATGCTCTTTTACGGCGTGGGCAACCACGGCGGCGGCCCCACCCGGTGGGATATTGAATATATGCAGCAGAACCTGACCCGCGAGGGCTACCACCGCATGAAGTTCGATTCTCCGGACGGGTATTTCCACTCCTTGTGCTGCGAAATGCCGGATCTGCCCATTTGGGAGGACGACCTGCAGCACCATGCCAGCGGCTGCTATTCCGCCACGTCTCTGGTCAAACAGCTCAACCGCCGGGCGGAAAACGCCCTTTACGCGGCGGAGGCCTTTTCCACCGCCGCGGCGAAGACCGCCGGCATGGGCGACAAGACGGCAACCTTCAAAGAGGCCTGGCATGAGGTCAATTTCAACCAGTTCCACGATATCCTCTGCGGCTGCTCCATCATGGAGGCCTACGAGGACGTGCGGGATTCCATGGGCCACGCCCTGAACCTGGCCGCCAAGACCCAGAACGAGGCGTTGCTGCGCATGGCCCGCCGGGTGGATACCTGGGTGGAGGGCGTCAGTGAGCCCTACGCGGCGGTGCGCAACCACGACTGCCCCTTCCCCCGGCCCGTCATCGTTTTCAATCCGTTGTCCTTCCCGGTGAAGGTGCCGGTGCGTTCCCTCAATCCCTCCCATACGGTGAAGGATGAGAAAGGAAACGACGTGCCCTTCCAGAACGTCCGCTCCTCCCGCTCCAACGACTCCCACCTCGACACCCTGTTCCTCGCGGACCTGCCCGCCTACGGCTACCGCACCTACTGGATGGAGCTGCGGGACTGGGAGCACCCGGTCCAGACCGCCGTTACCGGCGTGAAGGCGGCGGGCCTGACCATGGAAAACGAACATCTCTCCGTGACCTTCGACGAAAAGACCGGCTTTATCACAGGCCTTACCGACAAGACCGCCGGGTTTGACTACGCTTCCCCCGACAAGCCGGTGGCGGTTCCCACCGTCATCAAGGACGACAAGACC